>CACXEZ010000107.1 GCA_902766815.1 uncultured Erysipelotrichaceae bacterium
CTAAAAGATTAGTTCAAGATTTATAATAAAAAGTGTCAACAATTTAAATGTTACACTTTTTTTCTTGAGTGGTAAGGTGTTACATGATATAATTTTATGTATTGAAGGTGATTAGAGTCATGAAAAAAAATAGTTTTATAGAGGGAACGATTGTTGCAACACTTGGTATTCTTTTAGTCAAGATTATCGGGATTATTTACGTTATTCCATTTAATGCGATTATTGGAGAGCAAGGTGGTGCGTTATATGGATATGGATATACAATTTATCAATTATTTTTAAGTATTTCTAGTGCGGGATTTCCTTTTGCTGTTAGTAAACTTACTAGTGAATATCATGCAATGGGGTGTGAGAAGGCGGTTAGAGATACGTATCAAATATCGATGATGCTGATATCAGTTATTTCTATTATTATTTTTCTTGTTTTATTTATTTTTGCTCCAGAGATAGGAAAACTTATTATTGGATCGGCTACTGAGGGAAATACTTATCAAGATATTGCTTTTGTAATTCGTTGTGTATCTTTTGCTATTTTGGTTGTACCTTTTCTTAGTGTTACTAAGGGTTTTTTGCAAGGATATAAATATATTACTCCTTATTCTGTTAGTCAAATTATCGAGCAAGTAGTTAGAGTTATTATTATTTTAGTTGGTAGTTATTTGTCTATGAGAGTGTTTCATTTTCCTTTAAAATATGCAGTGGGGATTTCTGTATCAGCAGCTTTTTTTGGTGGTTTTGTAGCTTATATTTATTTAAGAAGCAAAATGAAGAAAGCTAATCTTTTGCCAAAAGAAACAATAGAAGATAAAAATTTTATATCTAAAAATACGATTGCTAAAAAAATATTTCAATATTCTATTCCTTTTATTTTAATTAGTTTAATTAATAATCTTTATACTACAGTAGATATGATTTTATTATCTAGGACGATGTCTTTATATCTTCATTTAAAGGCTTCGGTTACTTCTTCTATTATAGGAGTTTATACTACTTGGGGAATTAAGCTAAATAATATTATTTTAGCTATTTCTACGGGCCTTGTTACTAGTTTAATTCCTAATATTGTTGATTCTTTTACTAAGAGGGATATGAAAGATGTTAATGATAAATTTAATAAGGCTCTTCAATGTGTATTGCTAGTGATTGTTCCTATGACTATCTTTATGTCATTATTAGTAAAACCAATATGGACTTTGTTTTATGGTAAGAGTTATTATGGTCCTATTGTATATCAATATTTTGTTTATACGGCCTTGTTTGGAGGCGTTTATACTATTATTGTTAATACATTACAAGGAATTAATAAATATCGTTTGGTAACTACTACGGTTTTCATTGGACTTATTACTAATGCTATTTTAGATGTTCCTTTGATGATTTTATTTTATCGTTTGGGTGCTAATGTTAGTTATGGAGCAATTACTGCGGCTTTAATTGGATATACATTATCCATTGCTATTTCTCTTATTGTTTTATATCGGAAGTATGATTTTCGTTTTGATTCTACTTTAAAAAGACTTCCTAAGTATATTTTTTCTTGGTTTTTATTTGTGTTAACGATTATTGTTTTAAAGTTAGTGATTCCTACTACTTTAGAGAATAGATTATTACAAGTACCTATTTTAATAGTTTATGGGGTGATTAGTTTTCTTGTTTATATTTATGTTAATGATAAGAATGGTAATATAAGGCTTGTTTTTGGTACAGATATTAAACATATTTTTGGTAAGATGATTAAAAGACTAAAGTAATTTTGGTCTTTTTGGTACTTGTTATTCTTCTTTTCATACAATAATATAGGGTGATGACGGTGAAGGTAGTTAATTTTCTTGATAGATATTTGATAGATAAGAGTTATTCTATTACTATTAAGAATGATAGGGTTCATATTATGAATTATTTGGAGGTAGAAGAATTATCTAGTACTAGGATTGTGATTAGATATGAGAGGGGAAAAAGTATTTTAATTGGTAAGGATTTAGTTGTGTCTAAAATGCAGAATGAAGAATTGTTAATCATTGGTAAAATAAAGACTATCGAAGTATAAGTATCAAAAAATAACATAGAATTTTATAGGTGAAGGATACATGAGAAATAGATATTTAGAAAAGTTTGATAGTATTGTAAAAGTAAGGATTACTGGTAAAAACATTCATAACTATATTCGTAGAATGATGAAGGAAAAAATCCAGATTATTAAACTTATTCCTATTTCTTATCAAGAAGTTCACCTAATTATGAAGTATTCTGAATATGAGAGATTGACTCATATTAAGTCTGTTCTTTATCAAGTTACAATTCTTTCTTATATGGGAAGGTTAAAAATAAAAAAAACAATTCATAAGAATATTATTTTCTTTATGTTTCTTGGATTAGGTATTGTTTTTTTAATTTTTTTATCGCGAGTTATTTTTTCTGTTGAAGTAATTCATCAAGATAAGGAAATTAGACAGTTAGTTATGGAAGAATTAAAGCATTATGGTGTTACAAAGTATCAATTTAAAAAATCTTATTATGAGTTAGAGAATATTGAAGATAAAATATTGGAAAATAATAAGGATAGACTAGAATGGATAGAAATCACAGAAGTTGGGACAAAATATACTGTTCGTGTAGAAGAAAGAAAGATTCATGAAGAAAAAGAAGTAGGAGAATATCAAAATATTGTTAGTAAGAAGGAAGCAGTGTTGGTTAGTGTTAAGGCAATTCGTGGAGAAAAGGTAAAAACAGTTAATGATTATGTAAAAAAGGGAGATGTTGTGATTGCGGGATATATTACTCTACCTAATAATACGAGAGCTCCTACGGTAGCTTTAGGAGAAGTTTTAGGAGAAGTTTGGTATACTGTAAAGATGGATTATCCTTTTATTTATCAGGAATCTAATCTAACTGGTAATTCTAAAACTGTTTTTGCAATTCATTTTTTTGATAAGAGAGTGGGTCTTTTTGACTTTGATAAATATCGGACATTTTCTAGTAAAGATAAAACTATATTTTCTAGTCTTTTATTAAATATTAGGTTTGTCAAGGAAAAACAGTATGAAACTGTAATAAAAGATGAAGTATATACTGAAGATATTGCTCAGAATAAAGCTGTTGATTATATTAAGAGTAAGATAATGAAAGATAATCCTGATATTAAAGAGGTAAGTGAGGTTAAGATTTTAACGAGTTCTAGTGATGAAGATAGTATTAAGTTAAATCTTTTTATTAGAGTAATTGAAAATATAGGACAGATAGCTAAAATTGATGAAAATTCTTATTTAGAAGCAGAAGAAAGCTCATAGTATCATGTAGCTTTTTTTGTTTGTGTGTTGATATTTATATTAACTTTCTGGAAATTTAAAATTTTTACCTATTTAGCAATATAGTTAACTTTCTTGTCATGAATAAAAAAATATGTTAGAATTTGTTAAGGTGGTATAAAATGGAGGACATAATAAAAAAAATATACGATTATTCACTAGAAGAAATTATGGGAGAGCGTTTTGGAAGTTATTCTAAATATATTATTCAAGATAGAGCTATTCCTGATGTGAGGGATGGATTAAAACCAGTCCAAAGACGTATCTTATTTTCTATGTATAAAGAAAAAAATACTTATGATAAACCTTATAAGAAATCAGCTCGTGCTGTGGGGGATGTTATGGGTAAATATCATCCTCATGGGGATTCTTCTATTTATGATGCAATCGTTCGTATGAGTCAGTCTTGGAAGATGAAAGAGCCTTTTGTAGATATGCAAGGTAATAATGGGTCTATTGATGGAGATTCGGCTGCTGCTAGTCGTTATACGGAGGCTAGACTTTCAGAGATTGCAAATGAAATGTTAAGGGATATTGATAAGGATACGGTAGCAATGGCTCCTAATTATGATGATACTTTGTTGGAACCTACTGTTTTACCTAGTAGATTTCCTAACTTGTTAGTTAATGGTACAACGGGTATTTCGGCTGGATATGCTACTAATATTCCGCCTCATAATTTAGGGGAGGTAGTTGATGCTACAATTTATCGGATTGATAATCCAAATAGTAGATTAGATACTATTATGAATTATATTAAAGGACCAGACTTTCCTACTGGTGCTATCATTGAAGGACGTGATGGCATTAGAAATGCCTATGAAACTGGTAGGGGTAAGATTGTTATTAAATCTAAAGTGGAATTTGAAAAGAATAAAATTATTATTCGTGAGATTCCTTATGAAGTGAATAAGGCATTATTAGTTCGCAAGATGGATGAAATTCGTATTGATAAGAAATTAGATGGTGTTTTAGAAGTTAGAGATGAATCTGATAAAGAAGGATTACAGATCGCTATCGATTTAAAGAAAGATGCTAATGCAGAGAATATTTTGAATTATTTTTATAAAAATACAGAGTTACAGATTTCTTATAATTTTAATGATGTGGTGATTAGTGGACGTAGGCCTATGTTAATGGGACTTTTGGGAATATTGGATGCTTATATAGAACATCAAAGAGAAATTGTTACTAAAAGAAGTGAATTTGATTTAAGAATGGCTAAAGCAAGATATCATATAGTAGAGGGGTTGATTAAAGCTATTTCTATTTTGGATGAAGTTATTAAGACTATCAGGGCATCTAAAAATAAGTCAGATGCTATTGTTAATTTGGTTCATCAATTTCAATTTACTGAGAAACAAGCAGATGCTATTGTTACTTTACAACTATATCGTTTGACTAATACAGATATTGTATCTTTAGAGGAAGAAATGAAAAAATTAAGTGAAGAGATGAAAAAGTTAGAAGAGATTTTGGCAGATTCAATTATTTTAGATAAGGTTATTAAAGATGAATTGAGGGAAATTAAGAAAAAATATGCTACTCCTAGAAAATCAGAAATTAGAGATGAAATTACAGAAATTAAAATTGATACAGAGAGTATGATACCTAAAGAGGACGTTGTCGTTGTTGTTACTAATGAGGGATATATTAAGAGAACTTCTTTAAGAAGCTTTTCAGCTTCTAATATGGAAGATTTGACATTAAAAGAAAATGATTATGTTGTAGGATTATATCATATGAATACATTGGATACTTTGTTAGTATTTACGAATTTAGGTAACTATTTATATATTCCAGTTTATGAGATTCCAGATATGAAATGGAAAGATGCTGGTAAACATATGAGTAATGTTATTAACGTATCTTCTGAAGAGGTAGTTGTTAATGCTATGCCAGTATATGATTTTAGCCAAAATATTTATATTACATCGTTTACTAAAAATGGTATGGTAAAAAGAACAAAGTTGGATGAGTTTAAAGTTAGTAGATATTCTAAATCTATTAATATGATGAAATTAAAGGATAAAGATTTTGTTGTTAGTGTTAGTTATAGTACTGATTCTAATGTTTTGGTGGTGACTAAGAAGGGATATGGATTATGGTATAAGGTAAGTGAGATTAATCCAGTTGGTATTAAGGCTAGTGGAGTGAAATCTATTAATTTAAGGGATGATGAAGTAGTTAGTGGTATTCTTTTTTCAGATAATAGTGAATTTATTACTATTATTACAGATAAGGGTACTGCTAAGAGAATGAGATTTAATGAAATAGATATGGGTACTCGTGGTAATAGAGGACTTATGTTTATGAAAGAAATTAAGAGTAATCCTAGTCATGTTGTTGATGCTTATGTAGAAAATACTAAGAGTATTATTCATGTTGTAACTGATAATTATGAAAAAGAAGTCAAACTTACTGATATTCCTATTATGGATCGTTATAGTAATGGCTCTTATATTGTAAAAGATAAAGTAAAAACAAGTTATTTAGAAATTAATCCTTTAGGTAGAGATTATTTCGACACTTTAAATTATGTAGAGGAGATAAAAACAGAAGAGTTAAAAAGCGAGAAAAAGAAGGAACAGGTAGCTATTAATTTTGATATGTTAAATAAGGAATCTTTGAAAGAAGTGGATGATCGAATGGTGGTTATTAATAATTTTTTGGATAATATAGAGGGTAAGTAATTATCTTCTTTTTTGTATTTGGATTGGAGTTTTTATTAAGTTTTTTTCATAAAATAATCTAAAACAGCTTAAAATATTAAGACTAGGTATTGGTGAATATGAAACAGAAGAAAGGTATAATTGTTAAAGACAAAATATTTCATTACAACATAAACTTGAATTCAAGAGATGATGGTGTAGATTGTTATTTTAATTTACGAGGTTATGAATTGGATGAACGATAATTAAGAAATTATTAATAAATAATTTTGATAAAAATGTTTACTAATTATAAATTTGATGGTAATATACTACACAATTATTTAGTTTTATACAGGGAATGGAAATATGAATAAGGATTATGATATCTTAAAGGTTAATTATGGTGAAAGATTTGCTAAGCTATGTAGAAATTTATTTCCAACTATATTAGAAAATGATGGGGTATTGTCTGATTTGATGTTATCTCATTTTGCCTCTAGTCATTTCTTGTATGATGATATTATCAATAATGATATAGATGGGTTTAGAAATTATATTTATAGTTTTACTAATATTGAAATAAAAAGAAGAAAAACAAATAAATCAGTAAAAGAATTAATGAGTGATGCTGGATATGAAATTTATGAGTGTCATACGGAAGAAGATATTCAGAAGTTTAAGAAGTATTATCAAAGTGGAGAAGAATTATGTACTTTTCGTGGTGGAAGATTAGATGATTGTTATGTATTTTTTGCAGTAAAGAAAAATGTAAATGAGATAAGACGAGAAGATTTTAAAAGTCCTAAAAGACAGGATGAATATGGGACATCGGTTATTAGTATTCAGTTTTCAAGAGGAAGTATCAATACTTTATCTATTAAGAATAGATACAATCATACAGTGGGTCATCCGGATGC
>CACXEZ010000108.1 GCA_902766815.1 uncultured Erysipelotrichaceae bacterium
ATTCTTTTTTTATTTCTGTATCTTTACGAGTTAGTTTTCCATCAAGTAATTTTTCTTTATGTTCAATTTTTTCTAAAGCAGTATTAATTGAATTGATTTCTATCTTTTTATTAGCATTACTTTTATTTAAGTCATTATAAAATTTAGCCCAAACTTGATAATCAGAATTTTGAGTTTCTATTTTTTCTTCTTCTATTTCTAAATTATCTCTTTCTAATTCTATTTCATAAAATAATTTTTCTACTTGTTCTAAGTTCATTATTATCCCTCGCTTTAACATGACTATATTTTAACATACATGCTTTTACTTTACAATAAGAAAAAAACTTTACACTTTTTAATAGTGTAAAGTACTATTATAATCCTCCACCAGCTCCGAAAGAGTCTAGTTCTTCTTGAGTTACTACAACATTTATTCTCATACGCTTATTCCCACAAATAAACAAACCTTCACCTTGATTGTAGTATTTAATTCCTTCTTTTTCACTGTCATTTAAATCTATCAACATTGACAAATCCTCGACAGCTTGTTTACGAAGTCCCATTACTAAATAATATGATGCATTATCAAATATTGCTTTACCATGAACAATAACATTAGGAGCTGCAAAATCTGTAGGTTGCTGAGTAATTATTATTGTACCAGTATTGTATTTTCTTGCACGTCTTTGAATTTGAGCTAAGAATTCAGCACCAAGTTCATTACGACTAGATAATAATACATGGGCTTCATCAATACACATTACAGTATCAACTGATTTATCAAGACATTGACCCCATGCATACTTCAAAATATTAAAGAATAAAGCATTTTTAATATTTTCATCACTATTCATTAGTTCTCTTATATTAAATACTATAAAATCACTAGTAATGTCTAGAGTTGTTATTCCTGTAAAGAAATGTCTTAATTCTCTAACTAAAGGTCTAATCTTAAGTTCTAAACGTTCCATTACATCTCTTTCACGAGTTTTATCAGGCATTGATAAAAGTCTTCCTTTTACCGTAGCATAAACATCATCAAATGTTGGATAATCAGCAGATTTTAAAGATTTAAAATCAGTATTTTCATCAATTTTATAGCGCTTGTATGTATCTTGTACTACTTCTGAGAACATATTTAAGACATCTTCTTCTATAGAAGGTGTATAATATTTCATAAATGCTTTTAAAGATAGTAAAGATGATGAAATAATTGTATGACCTAATCCCTCAGAAATATCATCTTCATCAATATCAGACACTATTTCTAATGGGTTAATCATACCCATAGCGCCACCTTTACCTAAATCTAAGAAATCTCCACCCATATTTCTTGCCATTTCAGCAAGTTCACCTTCTGGATCTATACATACAACCTTATATTGATTTCTTAAGTGGTTTCTTAAAAGTAATTTTGCTGCTGTTGATTTACCACTACCAGATGTACCTAAAATAATTATATTAGCATTATTTCGGTTATTTTCCTTTTTTATTTTATATAAAAATTGATTGAATAAAACAACTCCTCCAGAAAAATCTACACCAAATAATGTTGCATTTCCTGGATCTTTTATACTATCAAATATAAAAGGATACATTGCTGCCATTGTTACTGAAGGTACTGGAGTTCCAACTCTATTTTCAACATCTTGTTTTGGAAAAATTGGTAAGATTGATTTTAAAACTTTTTCTTGTTCAAACATCAAAGATACTCCACGCATACCCATACCATCTATATAGTTTCGTACTTGCATCTTTTTCATTTCCAATTCTTCTTTTGTATCAGCTGAAATAAATAAATGCATTTGGAAATCAAATATACGTGCTTGAGTTGCAGCCAACTGTTGAATAAAAACTTCTAATGATTCATAATCTTGTCTTATTCTCTCTTGAATTGTTTTATCATTTTCAGTTTGAAATCTTTGTTTTAAGTCAGCAATTTCTTTATTTAACATTTTTTGTAACGTAGAAAACTCTATTGGAATATGTTTAATTGCTATTTTTACACCAGAAATACTTGTTATATTAGCAAGATAACCTTCATATATTGATTTTGGATAAGAAATTATTGTAAGTATAGTACAATATTTCCCACTCATCATAAATTCTGTAGGTTTAAATTCTATTCCCTTAGGGGCTAATTGACTTTTTAAATTCATTATGGCATCACCGTTCCAAATCCAGTTTGTGTTCCTCCATTTAAGAAATTATCTAATATCATTCTCAAATCAGAGTTAGAAGTTTGTGTAGATTGTAATCCACAGTTTGCAAGTTGCGAAATTAATGTGTGAATTCTTTTTTGAACTAATTCCATTTTCTTTTCTTTAAATAAAATATAGTATTCTGTATCAACAACATTATATTCTTGACTCATAAACATATTAGCTTTATTAATATCTTCTAATATTAATTTTCTTGTAACACCATTAGAGGCATTATTATACGCTATTTGAAGTGTTGATAAATATACTCCTATATCAACAGGTCGATCAGCTACAATAAGCCAAAATTCATAGTCAATTGAATTATACATATTTCTTAAATTATATATTGTATTTTGTTGAACACCAG
>CACXEZ010000109.1 GCA_902766815.1 uncultured Erysipelotrichaceae bacterium
TAAAAGAAGTTATTCATGTATTTATAATTTATTAAAAGAAAATAATTTAATCAAAAGTCATAAATAAATGACTTTTTTTGTCACTTAAATTAATGTCTAAAGCAAATTTCTCCTAAATAAAATATTATAGGAGGTAACATTATGAAAGGACTAACAAATGAAGAAGTAATTAAAAGTAGACAAGAATCTGGCAGCAACATAATAAAAACCGTAAAAAAAGAAAGTTTTATTCGAAAACTATTAGCTACCCTAGGTGACCCAATAATAAAAATATTATTAATTGCCTTAGCTATCAAAACACTATTTTTATTCCAAAATTTTGACTGGTATGAAACAATTGGCATTGTAATTGCCATATTTCTAGCCTCATTTATATCAACATTATCCGAATATGGCAGTGAAAAAGCTTTCGAGCAAATGCAAGAAGAAGCTTCTAAAATAAAAACAAAAGTAAGAAGAGATAGTAAATTAAAAGAAATTTCTATTGATGAAGTTGTCGTAGGTGATATTATCACACTCCAAACAGGTGATGAAATTCCTGCCGATGGTGAAATAATTGAAGGAAAAATACGAGTAAACGAATCAAACCTAAATGGAGAAATGAAAGAAATAACCAAAGAAAAATCATCTAAAGTATATCGCTCAACCGTCGTTTATTCAGGTAATGCCATCATGATAGTAAAAAAAGTAGGAGACAAAACCGTATATGGTAAATTAGCTGAAGAAGTAAGTGAAAAAAAACCAGACAGCCCTTTAAAACTTAGACTAGTAAAATTAGCCGAATTCATTAGTAAAATCGGATATATCGGAGCTATATTAGTCACACTATCATATTTGTTTTCAAAAATATTCATTGATAATAACTTTGATATAACAAAAATTCATGAAACTATAACAAATTTTCCTTTAATGTTTGCCTACATTTTAAAAGCCTTAACCTTAAGTGTAACTATTATCGTAGTGGCCGTTCCCGAAGGTTTACCAATGATGATAACTCTAGTCCTTTCATCAAACATGAAACGCATGCTTAAAAGTAATATTTTAGTTAGAAAATTAATGGGAATTGAAACTGCAGGCAATATAAATATTTTATTTACAGATAAAACAGGAACCATAACTAAAGGTAAATTGAGTGTTATTGCTATAACTGACCCAAAAGGAAATACATATAAAAATGAACAAGAATTAAAACAAAATAAAAATTATTATACCAGAGTAAAATTATCATTAACTGCTAATAATGAAAGTAATTATGATGAACATGGAAAAGCTATAGGTGGTAATATCACCGATAGAGCTATACTAGATTTTTTTAAAGAAAAAAATCCAAATTATAAAATAATCGATAAAATTCCATTCTCTAGTGAAAATAAATACTCAAGTGTCAAAGTATCATATGAAAATAAAACTGTAAATTTAATAAAAGGAGCTCCAGAAGTAATTCTTAAAAACGCCATGTATTATTATGATAATGATAAAAAAAGACCGCTTTTAAGCAAAAAAAAATTAGAAGAAAGTATTACCCTAGCCGCTAAAAAAGGTATGCGTGTTTTAGCCTTTGGTACAAGTGAATCATTTAATAATGTAAACAAACTAACTTTAATCGGTTTTATATTTATCAAAGATGAACTAAGAAAGGAAGCAATTGAAGGAATAAAACAAATAAAAAAAGCTCATATAAAAACAATTATGATAACGGGAGATAATGTCGAAACAGCCAGAAGCATTGGAAAAGAAGTAGGACTTATCACATCTAATAACGACATTATTTTAACTAGTAAAGAACTTAAACAAAAATCAGATGAAGAAATAAAAAAAATACTACCAAATATAAAAATAATCGCAAGATCACTTCCTCAAGATAAAAGTAGACTCGTAAAAATCGCCCAAAGTATGAATCTAGTCGTTGGAATGACTGGTGACGGTGTAAATGATGCACCCGCACTCAAAAAAGCTGATGTCGGTTTCGCCATGGGCTCAGGTACAGAAGTCGCCAAAGAGGCCAGTGATATAGTAATTTTAAATGATAACTTATTATCACTATCAAAAGCAGTTTTATATGGAAGAACAATTTTTAAAAGTATAAGAAAACTTATAATATTTCAGTTAACCGTAAATCTATGTGCCGTCAGCATCTCAATAATCGGACCATTTATAGGTGTGGAAACCCCAGTTACCGTTATCCAAATGCTGTGGATAAATATGGTTATGGATACTTTAGCAGGAATAGCA
>CACXEZ010000110.1 GCA_902766815.1 uncultured Erysipelotrichaceae bacterium
CTTATCCTTAGTATTATCACTATTCTTAGGAGTTCTATAAGTTATTTTTTTACATTCTTGGCACATTAAAGTCACTAAAGTTCTACTATCTTTCT
Organism: uncultured Erysipelotrichaceae bacterium; assembly: GCA_902766815.1. The sequence continues at coordinate 96 of CACXEZ010000110.1, forward strand.
TAGCCATAATACACCTCCCTCACCGAAACGTAACGCTATTATAACACATTATTAATAAATTTCAAAGTATTTATTGACAATTTGTGAAGATAATCTTTTGTTAATTCCACTAGTAGTATCCGCAGAAGCATCAGCCACATCAGGACTAATCACCACAATACTCATTCTAGGATCAGTACTAGGTGCATATCCAACAAAACTAGTAGTAATGGTTTCTGTATCTACCTTACCATCACCATCAGTATCAATAAAACTCTGACTAGTACCAGTTTTACCAGCCCCAATACTCTGATAATTCCCCATATAAGCAGTACCAAGACCATAACTAACAACCGCTCTAAATCCTTCTTGTACCCGATCCATATATTTCTTATCAACATCAACAGTTCCTAAAACCTTAGGACTATTCTCAAAAACTTTATTACCAAATTCCACTTGTTTATCATCACTAGCCTCATATACTTCTTTTAATAAATAAGGTTGATATCTAGTACCACCATTTGCCAGAGTATTAATGTATTGAGAAACTTGAATAGGAGTATAAGTATCATACTGTCCAATAGAAAAATCAAGCAAATGTCCAGGCATCTTTGACTTACCAGAATATCCCATACTCTCAAGTGGTAAATCAATACCAGTTTTAGTCCCCAATCCAAAAGATGCATACATATCTCGGTACTTATCAAAAGCCTCCTCATCTAAAGATAACCCCTGATCATAACGATACACTCCCTTACCTACACTAATAGCAATCTTATACTGATAAACATTAGAAGAAAATGCCAGTGCATCAATATCATTAATATATCCTAAAGTTTTCCAAGAACACTTTTGCGGAGTAGCTTTAATCTTAATACATTCATCAACTTGATATTGTCCAATAGAAATAGCTTCATATTTATACCCCACTAACATAGAAGCTCCTTTAACAATAGAGCCAGGTGTCACCGAAGTAGTAACCACACCAGGAGTATAATCCGTAACATAATAAGTACCATTATCACGAGTTTTCACTTGTTTACCAGCCATTGCCAAAATCTCTCCCGTTTTAGGATTACTAACTACAGCATAACTATGATCATAATATTTAGTATGCGCCTCTCCTTTAGTAGCCAATACCTCTTGAGTAAGAACTTCTTCTAAATACTTCTGAAGTTCAATATCAATAGTTAAAACAATATCATTACCTCTCTTTCCTTCTTCAGAAAGTTCATAACGATTCCCTTGAACAACCTTATATTTAGCCTTAGTTCCCTTTAAATATTTCTCATATTGATACTCCAAATAACTAATTCCAACTCTATCATTCATACTATAACCATGATCCAAATAATAATCTACAAGCTCTGAAGGAATTCCCTGAGTAGAACTAGAAACCGTTCCAAGAATTGATTTAAAAACATCTCCATATAAGTAAGTTCTTTCCCAATCAAGCTTTGTATTAACCCCCTTAAGTGTATCAATATTTTCACTAATCAAAGCATATTCTTGATCCGTAACATCCTTATTTTTAATAACCTTCTCTGCATAAGAGTAACCCTTATTCATCAAATAATAAATATAAGCTGCCTTCTTATCCTGATCCTCATAAGAAGAAAGTTCTGTCTCTCCGATCCTTTCATAAATTAAATTCTCTATATCCTTATCATCTAATTTTCTCTCTTCATATTTTTTCGTTTCTTCGCGAGTAATTTTAGCCTGAGCTTCCTTCACATGCCCATCATACCAAAAAGTTTTAAGCATTTTTTCGCCAAGTTTACTATAATCAAGATCTAACATCTGAGAAAGCTTATAAGAAAGATCTATCTCTTCTTTAGCAGTAACCCCTGACTCTTTCTTATAATAAATCGTTTTAACTGCTGTATTATCCACAAGTAATTTATAATTTCTATCATATATTCTTCCTCTCGGAGCAGAATCTCCTTCTATAAACTTCTCCGTAGCCGCAATCAACTTTTCATTATATTTGTCAGACTCCATAACTTGAATCTGTATCAGTTTTCCAAAAATAACCACAAAACTAAGTATAATAACCACAGCCAGAAAAAGATATCTCTTCTCAATAATATCAGACAAATACCTAAAAGAGGAAGCATTATTTTTAGATATATTACTATAAGGCCTAGTATTCTCTTTATGATAAACTTGCTTTGTTTTACTAATTTTATTAATTGTTTTTTTTCTAAAAGAGTACTCTTCTCTAGAAGAAACACGAGAACTCTTACGTGTCTTATTAAGAGGTTTACGTCGATCAAAAAAACTAGAACCTTTTAACTTGATCTTTTTTTCAAAAGCCACTTTACCTCCTCCATTTCCATAACCTATTATAGCAAAAAAAATACCCCATGACAAACAAATAGTTATCTTTTTGCAAATATTTATTCAACATTTATTTTATAATACATATTCTTTTATTAGGTGATAACATGAATCAATTTATAATCGAAAAATATATTAATAAATTAACAAAACAAGATATTATAAATTATGCAAACAATCAAAACATAATTCTGCCAGAAAGTGATGTAAACACAATTTACTACTACATCAAAAATAAATACACATTCTTCCTACAAGGACATCAAGAAGAACTATTAAATGAAATCAAACATAAAGTAACACACCCAACCTACTTAAAATTAGAAGAACTATACAATTTATATAAAAACAAAATATAGAGAACCAATATCTCTATATTTTTAAATACTTTTTAACAGCTCTCCAAGAACCAAACATACCAACCAATATACCAATAATCAGAAGCAACACAGAAGCCAAATAAACAAATGGAGATGGCGCTATTAACTTAGCCAAACTAGAAGAAAATAATTTACCATCAAAGAAATCATACAATGAAGTATAACCATAAATCATAATAATAATAGGAACAATTGATCCCAAGAACCCTAAAAATAATCCTTCTATAACAAAAGGTATTTTAATAGAAATATTAGAAGCTCCAACCAATCTCATAATCTCTATTTCTCTTCTTCTAGCATAAATAGCAAGTTTAATAGTATTAGCAATCAAAAATGCCGTAACTACAATTAATGCCACCACAGCTCCAATAGCAATCTTCTTCACTACATCAAAAATAACAATCAATTGATCAACCATATCTTCTCCATAGCTAACCGTTTCAACTTCCTCTATTTTCTTAATTTTATCAGCCGTATCCTTAATCTGTTCTACATCCTTAACTTTTAATTCAAAACTATCTAAAAGTGGATTAGTTTCATCTGTCCAACCACTAATAATAGTTTGAAAGACTTCATTTCCCTTAGCTGTTTCCTCTGCAGATTCTTGTTTTGATTTAAAAGTTAACTTTTCAACATTTCCAGTAGCCCTAATCGCTGCCTCAATTCTAGAATAATCATCTTTTGATGAATCTTTATTTAAAAATATTACCATAGTAACATCTTTACGAATAGACTCTGTAAAATTTTCTACATTATAAGAAATAACAATAGCAAAAGCAACTACAATTAAAGTAATAGCAATACAAGAAATAGAAGCCAAAGACAAAGAAAAATTTCGAACTACACTCTTCGCCGCATCACGAATATATCTCTGAACTGTCCTAATACCTCTCATTATAATACGTTCCTTTCTCATAATCTTTCTTAAGTCTTCCATCTTCAATTAAAATAACTCTTTTCTTCATCTTATCTACAATATCCCTATCATGCGTAGCCATAATAATAGTAGTTCCTAAATTATTAATATTCTCTAATACTTTCATAATTTCCATAGAAGTATCTGGATCCAAATTACCAGTAGGTTCATCACAAATAAGTAACTTAGGATTATTAACAATAGCTCGAGCAATAACTACTCTTTGCTGCTCTCCACCAGACAATTGATCAGGATATTGGCGCACTTTATTTTTTAGTCCTACCAAATCCAATACTTCTAAAACTCTTTTTTGAATAACACTCTTCTCTTCTCCAAAAACTTCCATAGCAAATGCCACATTTTCAAAAACTGTCAACTTAGGAAGTAATTTAAAATCCTGAAATACTACCCCCAATTTTCTTCTTAAAACATATACTTTCCTATTTTTTAATCTAGCAACATCAATTCCACCAATAATGATAGAACCCTTATCAGGCCTTTCTTCACGATACAGCATCTTAACTAAAGTACTTTTACCACTACCAGAAGCCCCGATAACAAAAACAAATTCTCCTTTTTGAATACTTAAATTAAAATCATATAAAGCTACTACACCATTCTTATAGGTTTTCTGTACATTATCTACACGAATGAGCTCCATTTTACACCACCTATCCACTTATAAAACATTATATCACAATAATTGATAGAACCATATTCTTTTCTAAATATTTACAAATATTTTACACACTATCTAGGAATAAAATCCCCCACATAGATCTCATAAGTATCTGTAATCAAGAAAAAAACATTATGATCAATTCCTTGAACTACCTCTTTCATTCGAGAGTATTCTCTAGTAGGAATAGCACACATTAATACTTTCTTACTTTCATTAGAATATCCTCCTTTAGCATTCATTTCTGTAACACCATATCCCAAATTTTCAACAATATATTGACTAATCTCTTTCGACTTATCTGTAACAATATAAAACGTCTTAGTAGCAGAAGTTTCTAACATAACCCTATCCGTAATAACAGAAGAAACATAAAGTCCAATAATAGCATAAATAGCATTAGAAATTCCAAAAAAGAAACTACTGATAAAAACTAGAATACCATTCAATATCAAAGTAGACTTACCAATAGAAATACCAAAATATCGATACATAATCTGATACAACGTTTGAAATCCTCCTACAGAAAAACCACTTCTAATAATAAGTCCATTCCCAAACCCCATCATGATTCCTCCAAAGAAAACCACCAAAAACAAAGAAGAATTTCTAAAATCAAAAATATCTACATATAAACTACTAAATTCCATAAATATAGGAAGTAAAATAACTCCCAAAAAAGTTTTAAACATAACATCTTTACCTAACAACAAATATCCAATAATAAGTAAAAGTAAAGAAGAAACAAAAACAGTAATACTAGTATCAACCTGAAATATATCATAAATAATTAAAGAAACTCCCGTAGTACCACCCGTAACAATATTTCTAGGAGAGAAAAAAATACTAAAAGCAATAGAATAAATCAACACCCCACAAATAAAGATAGCAAACCTTTGTGCTCTATTCTTATGACTTAACTTTGCAATAAAATCAGAAACATTAAATTCACGACTCTCCATAACTACTTTCTCCTCGAACTAACTTCATAAGCATCACACGCTAAAAAGAAAATATGATCATCTATCTCTTTTAATCCTTCCTTTACAATACAATACTGTCTAGTAGGAACAACCCCCAATAATAAAGTTTCTTTATGATTAGAATATCCTCCTTTAGCATTAATTAAAGTAACTCCGCCATCAACGATAGATAACAAAAATTCTCTAACTTCTTCTTGCTTATCTGTAACAATATAAAAAGCTTTACTTTGAGAAATACCAAGAACTACCCTATCTGTAATAAAACTAATAATATACAAAACTAAAAAACCATACAAAACCATTTCAGGACTAGATACTAACGCTCCAGACAAAACAACCAATCCATCAGAACCCCACATAGCTTTTCCCACACTTACCTTTGTATATTTAGCAACTATCTCACATATAATATCCGTACCACCAGTATTAAAATTAGTCTTAAAAATAAGTCCATACCCAATACCAGATAAAACCCCTCCAAAAATAGCAGCAACCAATAGTTCCAAATTTTCAAACTGAAAATAAGGAACCAAAAATTCAGTCAACCAGACAAATACCGGAAAAATAAGTGATCCAACAACAGCATTTTTAGTTTTCTTTTTTCCTAACATAAAATAGCTTAAAATAAGTAAAAAAATATCTGCTACCAAAATAAAAGTTGAATTAGGAATTCCAAACTTACTTACCACAATAGAAAGTCCAGATACACCAAAACAAACAATCCCATATTGTTTAAAAAAAACATTAAATGCAAACGCTACAATAAAACATCCAAAAATCAATAATAGATATCTCTTAATCAAATCTTTTTTATCAATATTATCTAATACTTCTCTTATTTTTTTTCTTCTAGAACTTCTAAATATTCTATCTAACACAAGTATCACTTCCTCAAACCCATCTTAATAAATTCATCCAAATCCCCATCCAAAACCTTATCTACAGCACTAGTTTCATAACCAGACTCTTGATCTTTGACCAAAGTATAAGGACACATAACATAACTTCTCTTTCCCGAACCAAAAGCAATCGCTTTTTGCCCCTTCTTCATATCCGCCAATTCTTGATTTTGCTTTTCCAACTCCAAAGCATATAATTTACTCTTTAATATTTCCAAACAATGCTCCTTATTTTGAATTTGACTTCTTTCATTCTGACAAGTAACCACAATACCAGTTGGCAAATGAGTAACACGAACAGCACTATCTGTTGTATTTACCCCTTGTCCGCCAGGACCACTACTACGATAAATATCTATCTTCAAATCCTTATCTGATAATTCAATATCAATAGCCTTATCCACAACAGGAATAACTTCAACAGAAGCAAATGAAGTATGTCTTCTTTTATTAGAATCAAATGGACTAATACGTACTAACCGATGAACTCCTCTTTCATTTTTTAAATAACCATAAGCATTTTTACCACTAACTTGAACCAAAACACTTTTAATACCAACCTCTTCCCCAGGTTGCCTATCCAACTCTTTTACCTGATAATGACACTTATCAAAATATCTCATATACATACGATACAACATATTGGCCCAATCACTTGCCTCAGTTCCCCCTGCACCAGAATGAATCTCTAACAAACAATCATTAGCATCATACTTTCCAGATAAATAAGTTACTAATTTTAAGTCCTCCAATGCTTGTTGCGAATCTAAATATTCCTCTTCTAATCCTATCATTAACTCTTCCGAATGGTCATCTAACATTTCTAAAATCTCAATATTATCCCCTATTTTTTTACTTAAATCACTAATAGGTACTACAACATTCCTTAAATCATTCATTTTTTCCAAAATATTAGTAGCTCTTTCTTTATCACTCCAAAAATCAGTCGCTAATTGCTGCTCATTATACCAATCAAGTTCCTTACATTTCTTATCGTAGTCAAAGTGACCCCCTAATCTCATCTAATTCCAAAGAAATAGTTTGATATAATCTTTTTAATTCTTTTAATTCCATTACCATCACCAACCTTATATATGACATTTTAACAAATAATGATAAAAAAAGAAAGAGATAAATTAACTTGAGTTTAGGTTTTTTACATAAAATCTATAATTAATATTTTGTAATCTCAAATACGAACAGTGATTAATATTTTTTTTCAAAAA
>CACXEZ010000111.1 GCA_902766815.1 uncultured Erysipelotrichaceae bacterium
AGCTTTTAACATTCTTTCATTAGCGATAGCCTTAGCCTTCTTTTCAGTTTCAAATACCATAAATTTATCCCCTGCTTGAGGGCTTTCACTTAAACCAGTAATCGTAACCGGCATACTAGGACCAGCCTCAACCATAGACTCATCCATATCATTTTTTAAACTTCTAACCTTACCAGCATAGTTACCAACAACAATGGCATCTCCCAAACGTAAAGTACCATTCTGAATAAGTAATGTACTAACAACACCAGAATTTTTACTAATTTGTGATTCAATAACAGTACCACTAGCATATCTATTAGGATTAGCCTTTAACTCACTAATTTCGCTAATTAATAAAATTCTTTCTAACAAATCATCAATTCCCATCCCAGTTTTAGCAGAAATAGGTACAAACATAACATCTCCACCCCATGCTTCAGGAATAATACCAGCTTCAGCCATTTCCGTTAAAACACGTTCCTCATTAGCATCAGGCTTATCCATTTTATTAATAGCCACAATAATAGGTACATTTGCTGCCTTAGCATGATCAATAGCCTCTCTAGTTTGAGGCATAACCCCATCATCAGCAGCTACAATAATAATAACAATATCCGTAACACTAGCACCTCTAGCTCTCATCTCAGTAAATGCCGCATGACCCGGTGTATCAATAAAAGTAATTGATTTATCTTTATAATGGATTTGATAAGCTCCAATAGCTTGCGTAATACCACCAGCTTCTCCATCTACTACATTGGTTTTACGAATCGTATCTAAAAGAGTTGTCTTACCATGATCAACATGCCCCATAATTGTAACAACAGGTGGCCTATCAAGCAACTCACTATCATCATCAAGAATCTCTAACTCTTCAAAAGTAACCTCATTAGTAGCTTCTTCTCTTTTCAAATTTTTACCCAAATCACTACTAATAATAGATGCTGTATCAAAATCAATCACTTGATTTAAATTCATCATCATCCCCAAAGCCATTAATTTCTTAATGACATCTCCAACTGAAACTCCAGCACTAGCAGCAAAATCAGAAACAGTCATACCTTCTTTATATAAAATAGTGCTCTCATCAACAACAACCTTATTATCTTTAAGTTTATTCTTATGCTTATACATCTCTTTTCTCTGCTTCAAAAATTCCTTTTTTTTATTAATGCGATTATTCTGCCCTTGTTTTTGATGTATATTAGATTTATTCTTTTTTGCCTTATTCTCAAAAGATATATGTGTTTCTTCTATAGTATCTTCTTCTAAAATTAAAGTATCATCATCAAAAGAATCTTCTTGTACAAGCTCATCGTTAGCAATTTCATTATCTAACATAATAATAGCATCATCATCAAGAGAATCTTCCTCACTACTAACCGAAATATCTAATCTTTTACATAATTCTAAAATTACTTTTACACTTAAATTTACATCACTAGCATATTCTTTTACACTCATCATGAGCATCACCTCCATCACTTTATCATATCAACTAGCTCCTCATAAATACTATCAGGTATACTTACCTCTAGTCTTCTATCTAATATTTTATTCTTTTTTGCCTTTTTTATGACATCAACATCTCTCTTAAGGTAAGCCCCTCTACCATTAGCTTTACCACTCAAATCAACAAAAACATGATTTTCTTTATCTCGAACAACACGAATTAACTCACGCTTTTCTAATTTTTCACCAGTAACCACACAACTACGCATTGGTACTTTCTTCATCATAAATCCTCTCTTCATCCAAAGTAACTTGTAATTCCTCATGTACTTCATGTACTTTTGTATCAGCTATATCATCAACTTCTTCATCAATAACATTACCATATTTACTTCTAATTTCTTCTATATCAACATCATCATATCCCTTTACCTCTATCTTGTAATGAGTAAGACGAGATGCCAACTTAATATTTTGCCCCTTCTTACCAATTGCCAAAGACAAATTATCAGAATTAACTACTGCAATAGCCTCACGTTTTTTATAATCTTTAATAAACACCTCTACATCACGAGCAGGACTTAATGCATTTTGTATAAATTTAATTGGATCCTTATCATACAAAATAACATCTATTTTTTCATTACCAATTTGTCTTAACACACGATTAATTCTAGCACCACCAGCTCCAATAACAGCACCAATAGGTTCTACATGATCTACTTCTGTATAAACAGCAATTTTACTTCTAGAACCCGCATCTCTAGCTACAGAATATAACATAACAGTACCATCATTAATCTCTGGAATTTCTAATTCTAACAATCTCTTTAAAAATCCATAATGCGTACGAGAAAGCAAAATAAACACACCCTTAGTACCAATTTCTAACTTAGATACATAACACCTAACCTGACTTCCCATCTCTAGTTTTTCTCCAGGAATAACCTCATCCTTAGGTAAAAGTCCAAAAGTCTTTCCTAAATCCACATAATAAGTCTTAGCATCCTCTCTAGATAAAGTGCCAACCACTAATTCATCTTGTTTATCTCCTAATTCCTTAATAATCAATTCCTTTTCTGCTTCTTTAATTCTTTGAACCACTACTTGTTTAGCTGTCCCAGCTGCGACACGCCCAAAATCAGTCATCTCTACTGGATCCTCAATCGTTTCTCCAACCTCAATATCAGGAACTCTAACTCTAGCATCTGACAAACTTATTTGTCCCTTAACATCACGAAAATCTTCATCTTCCACTACCGTTCTAACAGAAAATAACTTAATCTCTCCAGTATCAGGATTAACAACACATCTAGCAGGTCCTCCCTTTTTCTTATAAGCTGCCGCCATAGCCTGTTCCATAGCCTCAATCACAATACTACGATCAATTCCCTTCTCAGCAACAATCAAATCTAAAGCTTTCATAAATTCTTTCATTTGTTTCTTATTCATAAAATTTACTCTCCCTTCTCCTTAGATGATATATCTAAAATATAACTATCCTTAAGTATATCACACTCATCCAACAATGGATCAACCGCATGAGTAACCTCCACACAAGTATCCACATCAATAGGAACATCCCTATCAATCACAATTCTAAGAAAATAATTATTTCCCTCTTTTTCATAAACAACACTATCAAGAATAATTCCCATATCATTGATAGTATCCTCTATTAAATCTCTAACTCTCTTCTCTATCATATAACCTCCTAAATATAGTAAAAAGTGGACTTCATAAGGCCACTTTTTCTTCTCACGCAATTTAATTATATCACATAGTTTCAATTCTTACAACACATAAATTCAACTTTTTATATAACTTCATTAAGACCTGACTTGCAAAAGTAAATTCCACCCCTATTTTTTTCCATAATGGAATTTAGTTATACAAATAAAAAAGTGGAATTTACTCGTACA
>CACXEZ010000112.1 GCA_902766815.1 uncultured Erysipelotrichaceae bacterium
ATTAAAAGAAAAATGTAGTGAATTACATGAATTTAATCCGATGATGGGACATAGAGGATGCCGTTTAACTGTAACATATCCAGAAATTGCTAGAATGCAAACTCGTGCATTAATGGAAGCAGCAATTGAGGTGAGTTCTGAAGAAGGATACGATATTGTTCCTGAAATTATGATTCCATTGGTTGGAGAAGTAAAAGAATTAAAATTTGTAAAAGATATAGTGATTGAAACTGCAGAAAAAGTAAAAAAAGAGAAAGGCTCTGACATGGAATATCATATTGGTACTATGATTGAGATACCGAGAGCAGCAATTACAGCAGATAAGATTGCTGAAGAGGCTGAATTCTTCTCATTTGGTACAAATGATTTAACACAAATGACTTTTGGTTTTTCAAGAGATGATGCTGGTAAATTCTTAGGATCATACTATGAGAACAAGATTTATGAACAAGATCCATTTGCTCGACTTGATCAAGAAGGAGTAGGCCAATTAGTAAAAATAGCAGTAGAAAAAGGAAAATCTACTAGATCTAACATTAAATTAGGAATCTGTGGAGAGCATGGTGGTGATCCATCATCAGTTGAATTCTGTCATAAGGCTGGATTAACATATGTTTCATGTTCACCATTTAGAGTTCCTATTGCAAGATTAGCAGCAGCGCAAGCTAAGATACGAAATAGTTAATTGTTTTTCTAAAACACGATTATATAAGGACTAAAACTTGAAAATTAACTATTAGTATTGACAATTCCTATAAAAAGTGCTATAATTTCCTTACTGGTTGAGTTATAGGCATATAAAGGGGGAATACATTATGAAAAATTCTTATGTAATAGAATATTTAAATGAGAATGAGTTCAGAAAAAAAGAAAGAGCAGTAAAAAAATATAACATGCTTGCTTATAAAAAGTTAATTTTTGATTTTTATCCTAGTTTTCGAGATGGTAATTTTGATGGAGTAGTGGTATCTAAAAATACTTCTGAAGGTATTATTAAATATGAGTTGAAATTACCTACTGATACTATGTTTGCTAAAGTTTATGAAGATATCATTTTACATTATACTGTGTATGAAAATCAAAATATTGTTATGCTAGACAATATTACACCAGATGATATTTTGACCGAGGGGCACCAAAAAGAGTTAACTACTTATAAAGGAGTACCGATTTCAAAATCTCATGCTGAAAAAGATATGTTTAAGATTAACTTGTTAAATATGCTAGGAAAATAGATGAAAACCATCTATTTTCTTAATGTTATGACATATAAGTATAGTAAGTGAAGTAGAAAAGAGTGAAAAAGTTGCGTAATGTAGAGAACGATTATGAATATATGGAGTTAGTTTTAGATGTTTTACATCATGATAAGTTTTTAAAATTGAGAGATTGTGTTCATCATGGAACTAGTCGATTTGAACATTCTGTTCGGGTTTCTTATTATTCTTATAAGATTACTAAAGCGTTGAAGTTAAATTATATGGAAACAGCTAGAGGGGCTTTGCTACATGATTTTTTTGTTAAGGAAGATATGCCAGCGATGAAACAAAAGTTTAGTTTGTTTTTTCATCCTTATCCTGCATTAAAGAATGCTCGGAAATATTTTAATATTACAGAATTAGAGGAAGATATTATTATTAATCATATGTTTCCAACGTTACCTCATAAAATTCCTAGGCATACTGAGAGTTGGATTGTTAGTATGGTTGATAAGGTAGTTGCTACTTATGAATTTTATGAATCTTATGGTAGAGATGTGGTTTATAAGCTACCTAATCTTTCTGTGATGTTATTATTAATTTTGAATTGGTAGTTGTTATAAGAACACCTCTTGCAAAAGAGGTGTTCTTTATGTATAATAATTGATGTTGAGAGAGGGTATTGTATGAAAAAGGTTGTTGTTATTGTTGGTCCTACTGGCGTGGGAAAGACTAAATTATCTGTAGAACTTGCTAAAAAATTAGATGGAGAGATTATTAATGCAGATGCTATGCAAGTATATCGTGGATTAGATATCGGAACGGCAAAGGTTAAAGAGGAGGAGAAGGAAGGAATTTCTCATCATTTATTAGATATTAAAGATGTATGGGAAGAATATACTATTTATCATTATCAAAGAGATTGTCGTAAGAAAATAGATGAAATATTTGAAAGAGGCCACACTCCTATTTTGGTAGGAGGAACTGGACTTTATATAAAATGTGCTTTGTATGATTATCAACTTATAGAAAATAGAATTGATGTTTCCAAATATGATGATGTTTCTTTGGAAGAGTTATATCAAAAATTAATTGATTTGGATGTTAAGGCTAATGGTATAATAGATAAGAATAATAGAAGAAGAGTAGTTAATGCTTTACTTTATTATGAAAAGAATCATGTGTCTATTACAGAAAATAAAACGGATAAACTTTTATATGATGCTGTATTTATTGGTCTTACTACTGATAGAGAGAATTTATATCAAAGAATTAATGATAGAGTAGATCAAATGATTAATGGTGGTTTGATTGATGAAGTTAAGAAATATTATAAGGATAAATTATTAACAAAACCTGTGTTGAATGGAATTGGCTATAGGGAAGTTATCTCTTATTTGAATGGAGATATTTCTTATGAAAAGGCAATTGATGAAATTAAAAAGAATTCTAGACATTATGCAAAGAGGCAATATACTTTTTTTAATCATCAATTGCCGGTTATGTGGTTTGAAACTAATTATGAGGATTTTCATCAAACTATTGAAGAAGTTATTCATTATATTGAGAAGATTAAATCATAGTTTTTTGATGAAATTGGAAAATTTATTTCAAGATTGTGATATCTTGTTTTATTGAGGATTATTTTAATCATTATGAAATTCTAACATAATCAATTTAGAATAATTTAAATTATAGGAGTTTAATACGACAGGCAAAGAAAAATATACGATAAAAATTCATTTATGAAAAAAGAGGTAGTAGTAAATATTTTGGTTAAGGTACTTTAAAGTACTTTTTTCTTTTATTGGTTTTGGTTTTAATTTTTTAATGAAACATAATGACTTTTCATAAGAAATTTGATACAATATAAGAAATTTAAGGGAAGTGATTGTGATGAAAACAGTTGTTATTGGCATGTCTGGTGGTGTAGATTCTTCTGTAGCTGCTATATTGTTAAAAAAACAAGGTTATCGAGTTATTGGTCTTTTTATGAGAAATTGGGATAGTACGATCAATAATGATTATTTGGGTAATCCTAATTTAGATCATGATATTTGTCCTCAGGAGGAGGATTATAACGATGCTTTGGCTGTATGTCAAAAATTAGATATTCCTCTTCATAGAGTGGATTTTGTAAAAGAATATTGGGATTATGTGTTCAAATATTTTTTAGATGAGTTAGAAAAAGGAAGAACACCTAATCCGGATGTTATGTGTAATAAATATATTAAGTTTGATTTGTTTATAGAGAAAGCTAAAGAATTAGGAGCAGATTATATTGCTACGGGGCATTATGCTAGAATTATTGATGGGAAGCTTTCTAGAGCAGTAGATTTAAATAAAGATCAGTCTTACTTTTTGGCTTATGTTTCAAAAGATAAGTTTCATAATGTTTTGTTTCCTATTGGGGAGTTAGAGAAGCCTAGAGTTAGAGAAATTGCGTTAGAATATGATTTGATTACAGCAAAGAAAAAAGATTCTACTGGTATTTGTTTTATAGGAGAGAGAAATTTTAGTAAATTTTTGGAAAATTATTTACCAAATCAGCCTGGTAAGATTATTAATATTGAGACAAATAAGCAAGTAGGGGAACATATCGGTTTAATGTATTATACAATTGGTCAAAGAAGAGGTTTAAATCTTGGTGGTAATGAAGAGAAGAGTTATGTTGTAGAAAAAGATTTAAAAAATAATGTTTTATATGTTGCTAGTGGAGAAGAAAGTAAATATTTATATTCTAGCAGTGCTGTTATTGAAAACTTTAACTTTTTAACGGATGAAAGACCAGTTTCATGTACTTGTAAATTTCGTTATAGACAGAAAGATATACCTGTTTCGGTAGAGTATTTTAAGAATCATACTTTAAAATTAAGTTATGAGAATGCTAAAGCTGTAACGCCGGGACAGTTTTGTGTATTGTACCTTGGTGAAACTTGTTTAGGTGGAGGAATTATTAAAGAAGTATTTAAATAAAGGAATGAAGTCATTATGAAAAAAATGTTATCAGTTATTGTGCCTTGCTATAATGAAGAAGAATCTTTGCCATTTTTTTACCGAGAAATTAAGAAAGTGGCAAAGAAGATGCATGAGATTGATTTTGAATTTATATTCGTGGATGATGGTAGCAAAGATCGAACTTTGGAAGTTATTAAGAGCTTTTATCAGAAAGATAAGAGAGTTCGTTATTTATCTTTTTCTAGAAATTTTGGGAAAGAAGCTGCTATTTATGCTGGACTTGTGAAAAGTCGTGGAAATTATGTATCTTTGATGGATGCTGATTTACAAGATCCGCCTTTTATGTTAATAGAAATGTATGATGCTATAGATAAAGAAGATTATGATTGTGTTGGAACTAGGAGAGTTACTAGGAAAGGGGAACCTCCTATTAGGAGCTTTTTTGCTAGAAGGTTTTATAGAATTATTAATCGATTAAGTAAAATTGAAATGGTAGATGGGGCACGGGACTATCGATTGATGAAGAGAAAAATGGTAGATGCTATTTTAGAGATGGAGGAGTATAATCGTTATTCAAAGGGATTATTTAGTTTTGTTGGATTTAAAACTAAGTGGTTAGAGTATGAAAATGTCAATAGAGTTGCTGGAGAAACGAAATGGAGTTTTTGGAAATTATTGATTTATGCAATTGAAGGAATTACGGCTTTTTCTACTGTTCCACTTGTTTTATCGGCTGTTGTTGGTATTCTTTTTTGTGTTATTTCTTTTATTATGATTTTAGTTATTATTGTCAAGACATTAATTTATGGAGATCCTGTAAGTGGATGGCCAAGTCTTGTGTGTATTATCTTTATGATTAGTGGTATTCAATTATTTTGTATGGGGATCATGGGTGAGTATTTGGCAAAGACTTATTTGGAAACTAAAAGAAGACCTATTTATATTTTACGAGAGGATAGCGATGAGGAGAATAAGTAAGATTGTTAATTTTTAAGGTTTTTGTTTATTTTGATATATTAGTAGAAGTTGTATTTTAAAACAACATAGATTTACTTCTCATTAATATTGCTATAATTACTTTATGGTTAATTAATTTGCTTTTTTTTAATAAATGTATTATAATATTGGTCCATATGGGGGTGTTAGTATGAAATTTAATATTAAAAAACTTAATTTTGGATTACCTCAAAAGTATGATCAAGAACAGGAAAATATTATTTATCAATCTCCATTTTATGGCATTAAAGGAAGTATTAGTAAAGTAGTAGAGCAAGATAATCGCTATTTGGTTACTCGTTATGATGTTGATGGAAAAGATGGAGAGGTATTTGAATTATCTAAAAAGTGTAAGAATGATCTTCATGAGAATTATATTAGCGATATTAAAAATTATTTAGAGATAAATCATACTAAGTATTTAACTAGTTTAAGTAATCAAGCTAAATCTCAATTCCCTAAAAAGAAGATTCTTATTTTATCAGTTGTTTTAGCGGCTATTACGGCTGTATCTGGTTTAGGAATTATATTTACTACGGAGGCTATGTTTTATTTATTCTTGATGACTTTTTTCTTTAGTTTTATGGCATCTTGTCATTACACACATTTATTAAGATCTTGTTTGGTGGAAGAGAAGAGGCAAGAGTTTATACATCAATATAAGGAATATACAGAAGTATTGAATGCTTATAATATTACAAATGAAAAAAATAATATTCATCATCCTACGATGTATAGTAATGTATCTAAAATAGATCAAGATAAAGTTATCGATATAGAGAAAAGAAAGATATTAAATAAGAAGAGTGCTTGATATATGGAACCATGAATAGATTTTATTTTATTCATGGTTCTTTTTTTGTATATCTTTCATACATTACATTAGAGGGGTGATAGTCTTGTCAACATTTAAAGAAATTGTAACAAAAGCAGTAATTGGTAAGGGTAAAAAATATTATAAAAATACTTATACCATCGATACAGAGAATATTCCTACGACTGTACTTGGATGTTGGGTTATCAATCATAAATTTAAAGGTTCAGAAGTAGGCGGGAAGATTGTTATTGATGGAAGTTTTGATGTTAATATATGGTATTCTTATAGTAAAGATACTAAAACTACTGTTATTACAAAAAAAATTCCTTATAGTGAAACAGTTATGGTAAGACAAAAGGATGATACAGATTCTACAGTGAAAGATATTATTGTACGTAGTTTAAAACAACCTAATTGTGTCAATGCTAAAGCGAGTGGAAAGACAATTTCTATTGATATTGAAAAAGAATTAGGAGTAGAGATTGTGGGAGATACTAAAATAAAGGTAGCAGTAGAGGATGATGAGGAACCATGGGATCTAA
>CACXEZ010000113.1 GCA_902766815.1 uncultured Erysipelotrichaceae bacterium
AGTAAGGCTAAGAAAGATGGTTATGAACAGATAGCTGCTATTTTTGAGGAAACGGCTAATAATGAGAAAGAACATGCTAAGATGTGGTTTAAGGAATTAAATGGGGGTGTTATTCCAGATACTAAGGCTAATTTATTAGCTGCAGCAGAAGGAGAAAATTATGAGTGGACCGATATGTATGTAGAGTTTGCTAAAACAGCTAGAGAAGAAGGGTTTGATAGAATTGCTTTTCTTTTTGAAGGAGTAGCTAAGATAGAAAAAGAACATGAGGAAAGATATAGAAAATTATTAGAAAATGTTGAAGGGGAATTGGTTTTTTCTAAAGATGGAGATAAAATATGGAAATGTCGTAATTGTGGTCATATTGTTATTGGTAAGGAAGCTCCAAAAGTTTGTCCAATTTGTTCACATCCTCAGAGTTATTTTGAAATTAAGGCTGAGAACTATTAATGAAATAAGCTCTTCCTGTTTATGGGAGAGTTTTATTTTTTGAGTGATGATGGAGGTTAGAGATGGAATTTAAAAATAATAGTCAAGATTTACAAACTGTTTTTGAAAAAAAATGGAAAGCGAATCATTATAATCAAAATGGTATGAAGAAAAACATTGAACAAAATCAAAAACGTTTTAATCGTATGTATCATATTAAAACAGAAGAAGAAAAAAGGAAAGAAATATTAGAAGCTAATAGTGTTCAAGGAAGAGTAAGTAGATTAGAGGAGAATGTTAGGGCTGCATCTTCTTTTATGAATAAAAATAATTTTAGATAGGAAAATAATATGGAAGATATATATCAGTATGAAAAGGAATTAATTAATAAGGGAGTTCGAGTTATTGCTGGAGTTGATGAAGTGGGACGTGGTCCACTTGTTGGAAATGTAGTAGCAGCTTGTGTGGTTCTTCCTGTCGATTATAAATTAGAGGGATTAACAGATTCTAAAAAATTGAGTGAAAAGAAAAGAGAAAAATTTTATGAAATTTTAAAAAGAGATGCTTTAGCAATTGGGATTGGAGAAGTTGATGAGAAGGAAATTGATAGATTAAATATTTATCAAGCTACTAAGAAAGCTATGAATATTGCTATTGATGAGGCTAATAGGCAAATAAAGTTAGAACATATTTTGATTGATGCTATGCCTTTAGAATTAGATATTCCTAATACATCAATTATAAAGGGCGATGCTAAGAGTCTTAGTATCGCAGCAGCATCTGTTGTTGCTAAAGTGGTTAGGGATCATGAAATGTATGAGCTGGATAAGATTTATCCCATGTATGATTTTTGTCATAACAAAGGGTATGGTACTAAGAAACATTTAGAGGCTATCCAAAAGTATGGAATTACTTCTAAGCATCGTTTGAGCTATGAACCAGTGTTTTTACATAAGGATAAGATTAATCGTATGTTGTAAGAATTTTATTTATAGGGATGGTGTAATATGGATTCAAAAGAACTATTAAATATAGAAAATGATGAATATAGGATTGAAAATGGTGTTTTGGTATGGGTAAATATTGATGAATATCTTTTAAAGATGGATGAATATAATAAAAATTCGATTAGGAAGTAAGGAAACTAAAATACTCTATATAAGCTGATTACTTTTCCTAGGATAGTTGTGTCTTTTAGAGTAATGGTTGAAAGTAAATTGTTTTTTGGGGTTAATATAATATTATTTTTATCTTTGTTATATTTGCCTATTACTAATTTAGAGTCTTTTGTTAGGATAACAACAATATCTTCGTTAGATATTGTTGTTGTTTTTTCTACAATTATGTTATCGTTTTTTTGAATACCGGTATTGTACATATTGTCATCTTGTACTTTTACTACAAATATTTCACTGCCATTTGGAATCATTTCTTGAGAAAGATAGAAGTATTCTTCTGGTTCTTTTAGTTCTTTTTTATAGTCTTTTATGGTTGTTTTGGCAATGAATGGGACATTCATTGCGGTTGATTCATATAATTCAAATTCATTTGGAACCATTAACTCTAATAAGTTATGATTATTTATATTACGTTGAAGATACCCTTTTTCAATTAATTTTTGGATGTGTACATGTACAGTGGCAGGAGAATTTAGGTGAATGCCGTTTGCAATTTCACGAACGGATGGTGAATAATTATTTTTCGCAATATATTTTTTTATAAATGTTAATACATCATTTTGTCTTGTACTTAATTTACTCATTTTTTCCATTTATTTCACCTCATTTAACCTCAATTTATCATAAATTATATTTTTTGTCAAACTCATTATTTTAAGAAAAAGTTCTTGCATTTTATGAATGATTTTGGTATCATAAATTGTAGGATAGAAGAGTGATAGTATGAATAAGAAGCTGAAGATTTGGTATGCTATTTTTGCTTGTTTTGTATTTATTGTGATGACAATTGGATCTACTTATGCTTATTGGGCTGTTAGTGTTTCTAGTGATAGTAATGCAGTAAATACTAGTTCTGCTATTTATGGTATTAGTATGGTCATTAGTCCGGTTCCAGAATATACGGGTTTTTCTTTTATTCCAATGAATGATGAAGATGCTTTAAAGGCAATAAAAAATAAATGTAAGGATAAATATGATAGGGGAGCGTGTTCTGCTTATACGATTCGAGTTTTTGGTTATGATGAAAATTTAGATGCTATTTCTGGTTATATTGATTTTGATACAACTAATATTAGTAATTTGAGTTATATGGTATTGGAAGAGAAGGATACTTATGTAGAGGATAGTTGTGTAGTTATTAATGATAAGAACTATTGTGTTGCAAAGGATGCTACTAGTATGGGGGATGGAGAAAAACTATCTTTGGGAGATAGTTATAATGTGTTAGGATTAGAAGAGAAAAATTTGTTATTAGTGATATGGCTTACTAATTTAAATACTAGTCAAAATGAGAGTGATATTGGTAATTTTAATGCTGAAGTTACTATGTTAGCTGGTATTGGAGGAGAGATTAAGGGTACTATTTCTAGTGCTATTAGAATTGATCAAAATAATAATCAGAATCCATAAAGAAAGTTGAGGAGGAGAATTATGAATGGTAAAAAGAAAAGAAACATAACTAAGACTCAACTAACTATTACTTTAATTTTAATTCTTTTTATTAGTATTACTGGTGTAACTTATGCTTATTTTGCGGTTGCTGGTAATAATAGTAACACTATTACAGGAAATGCTGCTACGGTTAATTTAACGCTAACTGTTTCAAAAATTTTTCCTAAAGATAATGCAAATACTACTGGAGTAATGATACCGCAATTAGCAACAAATGCAGCTTTAAGTAGTGCTTTAAAGGGAAGTTGTGTAGATGCTAATACTAATGTTGCTTGTCAGGTATATAAAATAAATATAGAAAATAAAGGTGGAACAGCTACTCAGGTGGTAGATGGGAAACTATCATTTTTTAAAAATAGTGTGATGACAGAGGATGTTGCTACTATTATGCCTAATTTAAAATGGAGACTTTTAGGCTCGGTTGATGAGGTAACACCTACTAATTCTATATTGGGAACTAATGCTAATTATAGTGCAACAGGAACAGAAAGAAGTTTTATTACTAATTTAACGATGATAAATAATTCTAAATTTACATATTATATAATTATTTGGGTGAATGAAACTAATACTAGTCAAGAAGATAAATCTACATCAGAAGTAACTAAAAAATTCTATGGTAAAGTTACTTTTGATTCTTCAAATGGTACAGGTGTCACTGCAACATTTGAGTCATAAATTAATTCTTTTATATTGTATGGCAATCGCTTAAAAATAATAAATATTAACTAATATTTGGAATAACCTCAAATATTAGTTTTTCAATATTATCAAAGTCAA
>CACXEZ010000114.1 GCA_902766815.1 uncultured Erysipelotrichaceae bacterium
ACTTTTTTTAACCATTTGTAGCACCTTTTAATCCTTTATATATATAATAACACAAAAAACGCACAATTTCTCATGCGTTTATCCTGACACTAAAAGATAAAAACAAAAGTTCTTATCATAATTCTTTCTTTATCAACATCACCTAAGAAAATATATATAATATGACTGAATTTACAAAACCAAAAACTTCTAAAACAGAAAGGAATTTACTATAAAAAAAGCGAATAATATAATTGAAGGGCTTATAACAAAAAAAGGCTAATAATGTCGAACGCATAATTGGTCTAGTTTTGTCGAAAAACTAGTAATATAAAATAGATTATGATAAATTTAAATAGCAAAGGGTGATAAAATGTTACGGGTTCGAACCGAATATAGAAAAGGAGTTCTCTTTGTAAGACTCGTAGGGAGGATAGATAATGAGGGTTATTTAGAACAGATAAACGAACTGATAGAAGAATTTGGAATCAGGTTTATCGTATTAAATGTTACAGATTTAAATGATGTTTCCTTAACAAACATAAGTCATATGAAAAAATATATTCAAAAATTAAAGAAGAAAAAGCGACTATTGTTAATATGTGATGAAAGTGAATTAAGGAATCCATTATTTAACAAAAACATCTCAAGAATAAAAAATGAGATAGAAGCTTTTTCTTTAATCAACAGAAAGGATGCATATGAATGATAATTCTACACTTACTAAATTAATTAAAGAAAATAAAGGCTTAATTTGCAAAATTATCAATAAATATACTGCGTATTATGAGTTTGATGACCTTTATCAAGTAAGTACAATTGGTATAATAAAAGCATGGGAGAACTATGAACAAGAAAAAGGTGTGAAATTTACAACTTATGCTTATAAATACATCTTGAGTGAAGTAATTGCTTTTGTAAATAATTCTAAATTAATAAAAACATCAAAAGAATATCATAGATTATATAAAAAGATATTAGAATCAAGAACTTTATTGACTCAAAAGCTAATGAAAGAACCAACCAATCACGAAATAGCCTTATTTTTGGAAATAGATGAACAGATGATTAATGATGTAATGAGATACCAAGACAATGTAAAGAGTTTAGAAGAAATTACTTATGAAGATGGTAAAAAACTAACACTCTTGGATAAAATGGCCATCAACGAAAATAACGTAAACATAGATAACATTTCTTTAAAAGAAGGCTTAAAAACTCTTTCTAGTGAGGAATTAACCTTAATACAGATGCGATATTTCGAAGATAAAACTCAAAGTGAAGTTGCCTCTTATTTGGGAACAAATCAAGTACAAGTATCCAGAAAAGAGCAAAAAGTATTAAAAAAATTAAAAAATAATCTTTGCCAAACCTAGATAATTAAACGGTTTGGTAAAAATGTAACCGAATCGGTTACAGAAAAAAGTTTCAATTTGTGAGAAAATATTATCAGGTGATAACATGACAAATACGCATAAAAGAAATGAAGATGTACACGAGATAATTGCTGCAAATATTAAAGAGTATCGAAAAAAAGCAAAAATAACACAAGCAGAATTAGCAGAAAGAACACATTTTTCACACGAATTTATAAGAAGAATAGAAGCGCCAAATGGAAAAAAATACTTTTCTTTAGATACTCTAGTACAAATTTCAAGAGCTTTAAATGTTGGAATTGAAGAATTAGTAAAAGGAATAAACAGTGAAGATAAATAAACTTACACTGTTTTTTTTGTATATTTTTATAGATTCTCATCATACTAAAAGTGGTGATAATATGAACAATGAACAATATAATGAATTTATCAAAAAATATACTCCCAAACCAAAGGTACTAGAAAATGCTTTTGTTTCATTTTTCGCAGGAGGTTTACTAGGAGCATTCAGTGAATTATTACTAGAATTATATCAGATGTGGCTCCATTTACCAAGAAAAGAATCAGGAGTATTAGTGATTTTAACTTTAATTACAGCAGCATCAATCTTAACAGCACTAGGAATATTTGATATTTTCGTAACCAAATTAAAAAGTGCTTTGATAATTCCTATCACTGGATTTGCACACTCAATGACATCAGCAGCATTAGAATATAAAACAGAAGGATTTGTATTAGGAATTGGGGCTAATATATTTAAATTAGCTGGTACAGTAATTCTTTATGGAGTAGTATCGGTATACTTATTTGGACTAATTCGATTAGTTATTACGGGAGGGTAGAATGACAACAACTTACAAAAATGTTTATGTATTAGATACCAGTACCATTGCTGGAATATATGAATCAAATGGACCATTAAAAAAGTATTATGATAAAGTGCTAACAAAAGATTTATACTTTGGAGAAAACAGCTGGGAAAAAGCAGAAATCAAACTATTAAAAGATACAATATCTCTGTTGCTACAAAAAACAAAAATGAAAGAAGAAAATATAGATTTACTTATCGCAGGGGATTTACAAAATCAAATTGCATCCAGTGATTATACAGCAAGAGATCTAAATATACCTTTCTTAGGTATTTATAATGCATGTGCTACCAGCGCCGAAGGCCTAATCATTGGTTCAACCTTCTTAGAAAGCAAAAAAATAAAAAATTGCTTAATATCTACTGTCAGTCACAATATGGCAGCTGAAAAACAATATCGCAATCCGACTGAGTATGGAACTCCTAAACCAGAAACAGCAACTTTCACAGCAACAGGAGGAGCGGCCATCATATTAACAAATAAAAAAACCAGTATCCGTATCGAAGCATCTACGGTAGGAAAAACTATTGATAAAGGAGTAAAAGATGTCAATCATATGGGAGCCGTTATGGCCCCCGCAGCAGCAGATACCATTTATAGACATCTAACAGACTTAAAAAGAAAACCATCTTACTATGATATGATCTTAACAGGAGATTTAGGAAAATATGGAAAAGAAATCTTAATAAATTACCTTAAAAAAGAATACAATATGGATATTTCAAATAATTATAACGATTGTGGAACCATGCTTTATGATGTAGAAAAACAACCAGTCTTAGCCGGTGGCTCTGGACCAGTATGTAGTGCACTAGTAAATTTCGGCTATATCTATCAACAATTAAAAGAGAAAAAAATAAAACGTGTATTGATAGTACCAACGGGAGCTCTATTTTCACCAACAATGTTTTTCCAAAAAGAATCCATTCCAGCCATAGCTCATGCGGTGAGTTTGGAGGTGGTAGAATCATGATTTATTTCAATGCTTTCTTATTTTGTGGAACAGTATGTATGATTTCTCAATTAATCCTAGATAATACTAAATTAACTCCAGGACATGTTACCTCCCTATTTGTAATAGTAGGGGCGTTTCTAGATATTTTTGGCATTTATGATAAATTTGTCTTATACTGTGGAGCAGGAGCTATCATACCAATTACTTCATTCGGACACTTATTAATTCATGGAGCAATGGATATAGCCGGTGAAATGGGACCATTAGGTCTAGCATTCGGAATTTTTGACTTAACATCAGCAGGCATCAGTGTTGCTGTCGTAGCAGCCTTCACCTTATGCTTAATATTTAAACCAAAACATTAAAGTTTACTAAAATATTACTTTTAGTAAACTTTTTCTATAATATATTGCAAATTCCTTAAATATGATTATAATTAAAAGTGCTCAATCCAAAACAAAAAAATGATAAAAAAGTAATTTTAAAATAAACTAAGAAGGTTTAATCATTGACAGTAAAGTAATAAGAAAAAAGTTTAAATTAAGATAATGCAACCCAAAATTGACAAAAAACAACTAAAAATTGGTAGCATGCAACCACCTTCTATACTATACTTGCCATGTAAGGAGGAAAAGTTATGAACTTAAAAGATAATTTAAAAAAAATAAGAAAAGAGTATAATTTATCTCAAGAAGAACTGGCAGATAAGCTAGGAGTATCAAGACAAAGTGTTTCAAAATGGGAGTCGGGCGGAGCCTATCCAGAAATGGATAAAGTATTGCAAATATGTAAAATATTTAACTTAAACATTGATGAACTACTAAATCAAGATATCAAAGAAGTAACAGAGAGTAAACAAAGTAAAAATAATATTAATAAATATATCGATGATTTTTTATCTTATATTACGAAAGTAATTGATATGTTTAGCAGCATGAGTTTCAAAGAAAAAACAAAATGTATTATAGAAGAAATTATGACAATAATGGTACTTTGGATAATAGCTCTAATCATTGGCACTATTGGAGAGTGGCTAGTAAATTCAATCTTCTCATTTTTACCAAATCGCGTATATCAAGTAATCTATCTAATATTTCAAGACATCTATATTATACTAGCCTTAATACTTGGATTAATCTTAATATTTCACATTTTTAAAACAAGATACTTAGATTATTATACCATTGTAAAAGACGAAAATAAAATATTAGAAGATATTGATCAAAAAGAACTATCCAAAAAAGAAAGGTTCATCTTAAAAAAAACACCAGAAAAAATAATTATTAGAGATCCCGAACATACAGGATACAGATTTATCTCAGGTCTATTAAAATGTTTACTATGGGTAATAAAGTTTTTCAGTATCTGTATTGCAATAGATTTTTGCTTAACCTTAATTTTATTAAGTATATGTTTAGTAGTATCATTCATGTTTGTCAAAACAGGACTAATGTTTTTAGGCATATTATTAATCATTCTATCATGTATAACAATAAACTTAGTAATATTACATGTACTATATAACTTTATCACCAGCAAAAAAAGCAAAAAGAAACCATTATTTATAAGTTTCACTATATCTTTAATCATTCTAGGAACAGGTCTAGGTTTATGTCTAACCGAATCAACGAAATTTAATATAAAAACCGATACTAGTATTAAGGAAGAAAATTTGATCAGTATGGAAGAGGATCTAGTCATACATTACTACCATGATATAGATTATAAAGAAGCTGATCTAACTGATATAAAAATAGTAACAGAACACTCGAAATTTTATACAACCAACTTCAAAAAATCAAATGATGACAATATTCTTTATATTTGTAATGATCAATTAGATAAAGACATAATGGAAGAAATCAGAACTGGTATAGAAGATATAAACAAAAAAGAAATAGTAGATTATAGCGAAGCTAAAATAACAATCTATACCTCAAAAGAAAACATTGAAAAATTAAAGTCTAACTATAACAGATGGCTAAATGATTAAAAATAATCACCACTCAGCATCAATATTAAACTGAGTGGTGATTATCATTTATTCACTATAATTTTTATTTTTAATAAATTCTCTCAATATCTTAGTAATAGCCCGTTTTTCGATTCTAGAAACATAACTTCTACTAATTCCCATTGACTTAGCAATTTCTTTTTGTGTCTTTTCTTCTTCCTTTCCAAGACCATAACGCATATAAAGAATTTCTTTTTCTCGACTAGACAATATAGAAAAATACTTTCGCAGTAATTGAATATTATCCTTCACATAAATATCCTCTAAATAATCAGGATCTTTTGTTTTCAAAACATCTAAAACCGTAATTTCATTACCTTCCTTATCATAACTGATCCCCTCATAAATACTAACATTTTTTGAATTCTTTTTATTTGCTCTAAAATACATTAATATTTCATTTTCAGCACACTTAGCTGCATAAGTAGTAAGTTTAACCTTCTTATCAAGAGAGTAGGTATCAATCCCCTTAATCAAACCAACCGTACCAATACCAATGAGATCATCCATATCATTAGTATTAGACTCAAACTTTTTAACAATATGAGCAACTAATCTTAAATTATGAAGAATTAATTTATTACGAGCTTCCATATCTCCATCTTTCATCTTCATAATACATTCCATTTCTTCCTCATTAGATAATGGTTCTGGAAATACATCATTAGAATAACTTCCCAAGAAAAAAGTATGACTAAGCAGATAATTTAATATACTAAAAAACATACAACACCTCTATTAAAATATACGAATAAACTCATCAAGATAGAACTCCACTTACAAGAAAATAATTCCCTACTTTTTCTTTTAAATAATGATAAAACTTATGATATAATATGATATATAACAACATTTAAGGAGAAAATATCAATTAAGAACTAAACAGGAGGAATAAATATGATAATAAATAGTTTTGATAAAGAAAAAATAGCAATTATAAATCCAGAATATAAAGAAAATAGACTGAAGTGTAATGCTTGTATTATCACTTTTTCTAATAAAATAGAAGAGTATGTTTTAAACCAAATAAAATGTGATAAGATTGGAGAGTTGACATTTGTAACAGGGAATATTCCTGTATATAAATTTGAATATAACAATAAAACATTCACTTTTTATAAAACATATATGGGATCCCCTGCCGCTGTAGGATGGCTTGAAGATTTATCAGAAATAGTTGATACAAATAACATTGTAGTATTTGGATCTGCTGGTTGTTTAGATAAAGAAATTATTAAACGAGAAAAAATAATGGTATCAACAGAAGCCTACAGAGACGAAGGAACAAGTTATCACTATATAGAACCAAGTGATTATATAACAATAAAAAATTATAAAGTGGTATCTAGGCTTTTACAAAAAAATAATATACCATATATTGAAGGGAAGACTTGGACTACTGATGCTTTTTACAGAGAAACAATAAATAATTTTAATCAAAGAAAAAGAGAAGGTTGCATATCTGTTGAAATAGAATGTGCATCATTACAAGCAGTATGTGATTTTAGAAATTTAGATTTATATTATTTTTTAACAAATGGTGATTTGCTGGATGCTCCAAAGTGGGATACAAGGGACAAGAATAAAGTAAATCATGAATATAAATATTTTGATATTGCATTAGAATTAGCTTGTCAAATCTAAAAGAAACAAATAATTATGATCATTTATTAGTATATTACACAATAAAAATAATGATATAAGGAGAAATTTATGGAAAAGAGAATATTATTTGTATGTCACGGAAATATATGCAGATCCCCCATGACAGAATATATCTTTAAATATCTAACCAAAGGACAATGCATAGTAGAATCTCGTGCTACTTCTAGAGAAGAAATAGGCAACGATATCCATCCTGGAACCAAAGAAGAACTAACAAAACATAATATCCCATTTGAAAGACATTATGCAAAACAAATTACATTAGAAGATTATCATAACTTCGATATCATTATATGTTTTGATAATTATAATCTAAATAACTTAAAAAGAATGTTTAAAGAAGATACATCTAAAATAATAAAACTATTAGACTATGACATAGATGATCCATGGTATACAAGAGATTTTGATAGAACATATAAAGAAATATATGCAGGATGTATCAAATTAAAAAATAAATTAGGCAAAGAATATTAGACTATATTCCTTTCTATCGACTATCATCTATAACCCAAATATCATAAATAATCGATACACCCCAAAAAGAAAAAAAACTAAAAATGAGCTATCAATCAGTAAAATCGAATGAAATTAATTAATTTATTCAAAAATATAAAAATACTTATC
>CACXEZ010000115.1 GCA_902766815.1 uncultured Erysipelotrichaceae bacterium
CCGGAGTTGATAAACAAAAGATTGATCAAAAAATTATTATGATTGAAAAAAAGCCTGAAGATGAAAAATACGTTGAATGGTTAAAAAAACAAATGCCAGGTTTTGTAGAAGGAGTTTCTTTAGAAACAGAACAAGTAGTAACAAACAAAGAAGTAACAAGTGAAAATATCTTTGACGTCGCAAAAGAAGAAATTAATAGCACTCAAGAAACACCTACTACTCAAGAATCTATCAATGCTCAAACAATTCCTACAAATTCAACACCAACATCAGGCGGAATATTTGATAATATCCCATCACCAGTAACCTCACAAGAAAATAGTCCTATTCCAGAAGCTCCAGTTTCAACATCAGTAATGCCTTCTATCGAGCAACCTATCAAAACAGAAGAACTGCCAAAAGAAAATGTTGATATTTTTGGAATATCTTTAGAGCAACCAACAATAGCAACACCAAACATTCAAGAACCTAATCCAATAATAAATAAAGAATTATCAAAGGAAGAACCTATTCAGACTGTAGAAGAGCCAAAAGCAGTTCAAGACATTGCATTAGAAGGAACTACAAGTTTTAGCCCAATTCCAAATATTCCACAGCCAACAGTGGAAAATACAAGTGTCACAGAGGAACCACAAAAAAAGAGTGGTGGATTTGTTAATTTAGCTATTTTATTAGTTGTTTTAGTAGTGGTTACTATCATTAGTGTTGAACTTGGTAAATATTTATATAGTGTATACGGAGCTTAGATAATATCTAAGCTTTTATTTTAAAATAACAGAATTTGCTTGAGTAACTAAGAATTCTATGATAAAATGAATTCAATGGAGGATGGATATGTTAAAATTTATCAACAGTGCTAAATTTTATATGCCAATTATTTATATAATAGCGGGAATCATAGCATACTGTATCATTTCTAAGACAATAAGAAACTTAAGTAAAATTAATTTCAAAAATGTAAGTAAAGGAACAGATAAAAGAAAAGCAACTGTAATCAGTTTAATTAATAATATTATTAAATATGTTATAGTTATCATAATTATTATACTAATTTTAAACATATACGGTGTAAATACAACCAGCATTATAGCTTCGTTAGGTGCCGTTAGTGTTATCATAGGACTCGCTTTTCAAGATATCATTAAAGACTTACTAGCAGGAATGTTTATTATCTTTGATAATGCCTATGCCGTAGGCGATTGGGTTGAAATTAATGGTTTCAAAGGAGAAGTAATCTCGCTAGGATTAAAAACCACAAAAATAAAATCATACACAGGTGAAGTAAAAATTATTTCTAATTCTTCTTTTATAGAAGTGATTAACTTCAACCTAAATCATTCAAAAATAATAATTAATGTTCCTTTTTCTTATAACACAGAAATAGAAAAAATAGAAACCGCATTAAATAAAGTCAAAGAACAAATCGAAAAGAATAAAAATGTATATAGCATGGAGTTATTGGGGATAGATGAATTTCAAGACAGCTCAATTAATTATGCAATTGTTTTAGAATGTATCCCTATGACCCATATTGGTATTAAAAGAGAAGTCTTAAAATTGATAAAAATAACTTTTGATAAAGAAAATATAGAGATCCCTTATAACCAAGTAGACATACATATAAAGGAACAGGTGTAAAAATGAAAAAACAAGAAGTATTCAAAAAAGAGATTAGTTATGTAAAAGATTCAAATAGAAGAAAGGATTTAAAAATATTAATCAACTTATTACCAGATTATTTTTTCGAAATACCAGCATCTTCTACCGGAAAATATCATCCATCCTTTGCATTAGGAGAAGGTGGATTAGTAAGACACACAAAAGTAGCAGTTCGTATTGCTAAAGAACTATTAGATAATAACACGGTAGGCATGAAGTTTACAGACAAGGACAAAGATTTAATTATCATGGCTCTAACACTACATGACGGATTAAAAAGTGGACTAGAGCATAGTAAATATACTAAATTCGATCATCCATTACTAGTATCTAAATTTATTATGGAAAACAAAGGTAAATTATCTTTAGACATCGATGATATAAGAAAAATGTGTTCCATGATAGAGTCCCATATGGGGGAATGGACTTATGATACCTATCAAAAAAAAGAAGTATTGCCTAAACCAAGAACTGCTGAACAAAGATTTGTTCATATGTGTGATTTCCTAGCTAGTAGAAAATTTTTAGATGTAAAATTTGAAGATAGTAATATAGAAGAATAAATGTATAGAGAAAAAAACTCATACATTTTTTATATTATAAAAACTTCTGGTAAATTTATCATTTATTTTTAATAAAAACTATGTTATGATAAATACAAAGGATGGTAAATATGAAAAGAGTATTTTCAAAGATGGACAAACCTCTTCTTTTGATCGGATTAGCTTTTTTTCTCTTTGGTCTAGTAATGATTCTTAGTGCCTCTAACATGGAAAGTTACATGCGATACGGTTATGGTCCATATCACTATTTTTATAGACAAGCATTATTCTTAGGAATAGGTATGATATTATTTTTTATGATCATTCATCTTCCGACAAAAGCATACAAAGGACTATCTTACTTTCTGATAATAGTAAGTATTATTGGACTTTTAGCACTAATTGTTTACGGACGTGTAGCTAATAATGCTCAAAGTTGGTTCAAAATAAGTGGAATATCGATACAACCAAGCGAATTTACCAAGATTATTGTTATTATGTTTTTAGCATCTTATTACGACAATAACAAAGAAAAACTAAATAGCACAAAAAAATTGTTAATACCAATTGTTCCAGTTTTAGTTATCTTTATTATAGTTGCCCTGCAACCAGATCTAGGAACAGCATTAATTATTGCATTAATCAGCTTCTTCATGTTCTTCTCCCTACCAATGCCAAGAAAAACTCTAAGAAAATTTAGATTGCTTGTTCTAATCTTTGGTCTAATTGGAATGATAATATTCATGACACTAGGCAATCACTTTTTAAAAAGTTATCAACTAGAAAGATTTAACTTTAAAGATCCATGTGAAAGATATCAAGAAGAATCAGGATACCAACTTTGTAATAGCTTTATAGCCTTCAAAAATGGTGGTATTACAGGACAAGGAATTGGAAAAAGTACTCAAAAATATCTATACTTACCTGAATCTTATACCGATTTCATTTTCCCTATTATAGTTGAAGAATGGGGAGCATGGATGGGAGTCTTATTAATTATTCTTTATTTAGTAATTATCTACAGATTGTATCGTATTGCAAGACAGGCATCTAGCTTATATAATTCATTACTTGCATATGGTGTATGCATCTATTTCTTATTGCATGTATCTATCAACTTAATAGGTATCATGGGATTAGCCCCATTAACTGGAGTACCGCTACCTTTCTTATCCTATGGTGGAAGTTATGCAATAAGTTTGATGTGTTCCTTAGCAATATCAGAACGTGTAGCGATTGAAAGTTATAATTCAAAACAAAAAAAAGAAAAGAAACTTAAGAATGCCTAAGTTTCTTTTAAACACCTTCAACAAATGTGTCATCCAAACAACGAATACAACATACACATTCCAAATTGATGGTAAAGAATGAATTAGTTGATGTGTAAGTGTTATTTTCATTTACTATTAAAACACGACAAGTAGCACAACAATCATCTAATTTTTCTACACGAAAAACACTAGAAGTAGTTGTTTCTGTTGGACTCTTAGAAATAGGCGCACTAAATGGTGTGCTATTAGAGCCACAGGTATATAAGACAATTGGTCTAGTATTGTAATTTGCAGGACAACATTGTTGACCTAAGAAGCCACGATCACAAGTTTCTAAACAAGAGTCAAGTTGAGTAGCTCCTTCTTGAAGGATTAAAATTACTTTTAGAATATCAGCAATGCAATTTTCACAATGATTGCATCTTTCATTATCCATCGAACCCACCCCTTTACTGATAATTTCATTATAGCTTATGTGTAATTCGGAAAAAAATGTATTATTAATACCTAATTTAAATGTTTGATTAAATTTGATTGACTTATTTATTTTTAGATTGCTATAATGAAATAAAGAAATGAATGGAGGTATTTTTATGTATGCCCAAGTAATAATAGAAATCACAGCCAAAGCAGTAGATAAAACGTTCACATATAAGATTCCTGAAAATTTAGAAGGAAAAGTATGCGTAGGTTCCAGAGTAAAAGTACCTTTTGCTCACCAAACACTAGAAGGCTTTGTACTAAAAACTTCAAATACTACTGATACAGAATATGAAATGAAAGAAATTCTAGAATTAATTGATGAGGAACCAATTTTAAATGAAGAAATGTTGAAGTTAGGAAAAATAATCAGTAACAGAACCTTATGTTCATTAATATCTGCTTATCAGGCAATGTTACCAAAAGCTCTAAAGGCCAAATCAGGAACAAATATCAAAATAAAAAAAGAAAAATATTTAGTCCTATTGCAAGAAAAATCCAAAATAGAAGAATACATTAATACATGTCGTTATGAAAATCAAATTGAAATATTAAAATATTTATTAAAGGAAAAAGAAAAGCATATCACTAAGATAGATAGCAGTACAAGAACCTTAATCAAGAAGAAATTAATTACCTTAGAAACAAGAGAAGCATATCGATTACATTACCAAACAAATTCTAGTGATAAAAAACTTATATTAAATGAAGAACAAAAGAAAGTGGTAGAAAAAGTATTGAATAGTAAAAATACTAACCAAACTTTTTTATTATATGGTATCACTGGCTCAGGGAAAACAGAAGTATATATGAATATCATAGAAGGAGTCATTAAAGAAGGAAAAGGTGCTATTGTATTAGTACCAGAAATAAGCTTAACACCTCAAATTGTAGAAAGATTTATATGTCGTTTTGGAGATGATGTTGCCATTTTACATTCAGGACTAAATGATGGAGAAAAATATGATGAATATAGAAAGATTATTAATCAAAAAGTACATATAGTCGTAGGTGCACGTAGTGCTATATTTGCACCTATCAGTTCCATAGGAGTTATCATCATCGATGAAGAACACAGTGCAACATATAAACAAGAAAATCATCCAAGATATCATGCTAGAGATATTGCTATTATAAGAAGCAAATATCATAACTGTCCCGTAGTACTAGGTAGTGCAACCCCCTCTTTAGAAAGTATGGCAAGAGCAGGAAATAAAGTTTACAATTTATTAACTTTAACTAAAAGGGCTGGAAAAGGTTCTCTACCAAAAGTATATATAGCTGATATGAGAGAAGAAATAAAAAAGAATAACTTCATTTTTTCAGAAATATTAGATAAAAAAATAAAAGAAAAATTGTCAAAAAAAGAACAAATCATTTTACTCCTTAACAGGAGAGGATATAGTTCTATTGAAAGTTGTAATAATTGTGGTGAAGTAATGAAATGCCCCAATTGCGATATTAGTTTAACTTATCATAAAACAAGTGAAATGCTAAGATGTCACTATTGTGGATATGCAATCAAAAAATATACAGAATGCCCCAAATGTAAAAGTCATGATTTAAAAGATTATGGTTTAGGCACACAAAAATTAGAAGAAGAACTAAAAAAAAGATATGATGCCAAAATTATTAGAATGGATATGGATACCACTTCTAAAAAAGGTGCTCATCAAAAAATTATAGAGGATTTTGAACAACAAAAGTATGACATTTTAGTAGGAACGCAAATGATAGCCAAAGGATTAGATTTCCCAAGAGTGACATTAGTAGGTGTCATTAATGCTGATGCCAGTTTAAATGTACCAGATTTTAGAAGTAGTGAAAGAACCTTCCAATTACTTTGTCAAGTATCAGGAAGAGCAGGAAGAGCAGAACTAAAAGGAGAAGTTATCATTCAAACTTATAATAAAGATCACTATAGTATCTTATATTCCCAATACCATGATTATTTTAGTTTCTATAAAGAAGAAATGAAAATTAGAAAAAAATTAAATTATAGTCCCTATTATTATATGATTCTAGTAAAGATATCTACCAAAGATTATGAAAAAAGCTTCGAAGAAGCAAATGTCATAGGAGAATACCTAAGAAAAAACTTAAGTCCAACTACCTACATCTTAGGTCCAGCCATGGCCTCAGTATTCAGAATTGATAACATTTACTATCAACAATGTATCATCAAATATCAACATGATGATAAATTAAGAGATACCCTAATCAAATTAGATGAACACTATAAAACAAATAATAAAGTAAAAGTAGAAATAGATATCGATCCAAATCACTTATAAATTGCAAAATGAAAAAGACGAATAAAGATAAAGAGAATACTTGCTTTTATACAAAAAAAAATGTATACTAAAACCAATTCACATAAAAAGCGAATGATGCAGTAAGGAGAATTAAAAATGAAAGAAAAAAGAATCGTAACCTACATCAAAAATGGGAAATTAGTTACAAAAGAGTTCAATTTTTTTAGTAGAAAGTCAATAGTATATGAAATATTTGATAAACCATATATTCAAGGGGAACACCACGAATATTATAAAATCAATAAGGAAGTAACATTTTTATCACTAGAAAATATTACTTTTAAGAAAGAAGCAAGATTCATCCTCACAGATCATACATCACTTATATTAAAAGGATGTAATTTCAAAGGTGGAAGATTATTTTTAATTGGTGGTAGTGTGGAGTTGCTTGAACCTAGACTAAATCCTTGTTATTACACCAACAGAATTGACATATCGGAAGTAAACAAACTTAACATTATAATAGATAAAGAAAATGTAAGTTTTATCACAATAGCAGGTACTGCTAAAGATTGTCTAATAGATGCAGAAGATAGAATAAATCAAATAGATATAAATGCAAATAATGTACATTTAAAAAATATGAAAGAAGCAAAAGATCTAAAAATAGAAGCAGATGAGATATTGTTAGATAATTGTAAACTATATACTGATATAGAAAAAAGTACCCAAAATTTTGAAACAAAATCTTTAACTATAAAAGATTCTGAATTGATATATCAAAATATGGATGAAAGCATGGAAATTTCTGCTGACTTAATACACTTACAAAATAGTAATATCTATTTCAATGATCCAAGCTTTGTAAACGGAACAATAAGAAGTGATAAATTAAAATTAGAAAACAGTATCATAGAATCAAGCTATGTATTAAATTTACCATGTCAAAATATAGAAATGGATGAAAAATCAGAATTAAAAGCCTCTAGAAGAATTACTTTCAAAAATGATACATATTGTAATAAAGATGATAATAACGATTTAGAAATAACAAAACAAAAACTGGAACTATTAGATACTAGAAGAAAATTCATTTCTATATTAAAAGGAATAGAAGAATCCCAAAAAGAAGAAACAAGCCAATTCACAGGAAAGAAAAAAGTAAGAAGTAAAGGAAATAATTAAGGTAAAAAAATATGTTAAAAACGCTATTTACAGAAGCAGATATAAAAGAAATCTATGATAATATTGTAATATATTCTATTTTGAAATATCAAACATTAGATGAAAATATTCAAGAATTTTGGAAAGAGAAATATTTTCATGCCAGAAAAATGTTAATAAAAAGAAATATTGATTTAGAAGATTTAAAATATATTGACTTAAAAAAAATAGAACAATCTCTAATTACTTATCAGACAATTTATAATACAAATCTTGAAACAAATAAAGATATAATAGAAGAAGTGGGAGTAGAAATAGAAAATTTAATTTCAAATACAATTGCCCTTTATCAAGATTGGATGACAAAAATTTCTATTTTGTTTGATTTCCTAACTAAATACTTAACTTATTCAGAGGATTATGTAAACTATTGTCTAAGAACTCCTCCAATGAATGATAGAAGCTTACCAATAACATTAGGATTTGATTTTAAAAATCAAATCCCAGTTGATAGCTCTATTTCTGGATTATTGGTAATAGGTCAAGGAATATGCAATGACATTGCTAATCTATTAGCCGATTTAGGAAGAAAATCAGGACTAAACATAGAAGTAATTTTTGCAGACTATCAAGGACATAGTCATAGTCTAAATAAAATAACACTAGAAAATGGGCAAAGCTACTTAATAGATGCTACAAGGCTAATTAGAGGAGATATGACAAAAGAACAATGTTTTCTAGTATCAGAAGAAAATCTAAATAAAAACAGCAATTATGAATTTAGAACCAGTCTTAAAACCAGTCATTATACAGATCAAGTACCAGAAACAGAACAATATGCAGAAATGTTAATAGAACAAATAGAACAGACAAAATCTTCAATATCTGACTTAAATATCAAAAGAAAGTAGGAATATCCATGCAAAGATACTTTGTAGAAGAACAAGAAAAAGACTATTTAATTCTAAAAAACGAAGACCTTCATCATATCAAAAACGTAATGAGAAATAAGATAGGAGATAACATAGAATGTATCTATCATGAACAATTATATATTTGTGAATTAGAATCCTTAGATAATAATAAAGTAAAAATAATTTCTAAAATAGAAGAAAATCACGAATTAAATATTGATGTAACCATTGCGATAGCCTTAGTAAAAGAACAGAAAATGGATCTCATTTTACAAAAATTAACAGAGCTTGGTGTGAATAGAATTATTCCCCTAAAAATGGAAAGAAGTATAGTGAAAATAGATGACAAAAAATTTATGAAAAAACAAGAAAGATGGACAAAAATCTGCAAAGAGGCATCTGAACAATCCAAAAGAAATAAAATTCCCTTGATTGAAAAATTAACATCTTTATCTGAACTAAGTAAAGAAACATTTGATAAAAGATTTGTATGTAGTACAACAGAAAAAAATAATTATCTATCCCACTATCTAAAAAAAGAACTAAAAGGAAAAAAAATATTATTTGTAATAGGTCCAGAAGGTGGAATAACCCAAGATGAATTAATAACATTACAAAATGCTGGTATGAAGTCTATCTCTTTAGGTGATAGAATCATGCGTGTAGAAACAGCCGCCATTTATGTAGCAAGCATAATAAACTACTGTAGTTTGGAAGTGCTAACATGATACTAGGATTATTCTTAATATTGATAGTACTAATACCATTTTGTATCTATCTCTACCTAACAAACAAAAAATTACAAGAAAGAATTAATTTTTTAGAATCAGAGAAGAAAAGCATTTTAGAAAGAAAAATACTAAAAAATAATGAAGAAGATATTATATCAATAGGAAATATTTCCAAAGAAATAAACAATAATAAATCTTCAGTACCAAAAAACATTTCTAAAAATAGACCTCTTTCAACCAATCAAGATAAAAGTGGGGGAATAGGCACTCAAAAATCTAAAACTTCCAATGAAAAATTGATAGACCACACTAAAGAATTATCAATAAATATAAACAAAAAAATAATAAAAGAATCTTCGAACTTTAACATCAATGATTTCTCTCATAATATCAAACATAATCCACAGGTAATAGGTAAAGAAAATAAAGACTATTTAATAGAACTATCCAATAGCCTTAATCAAAATTTAGAAACACCCCCAATTGAACTAACAGCCTATGAACAAGAACAAGAAAAAGAAGCTATCATTAGTTATGAAGAACTAAAATTGCGAGAGAAAGATAAAAAAATTAGAATAGATGATAATGATGAATCAAATACATTCATCGAAAAATTAAAAGACTTTAGAAACAACTTAAATTCATAGTATTATGTTTCTTTTTATTTGCCTTTTTATAATTTACTTAAATATATCATAGAAAGTGATAATCAATGAATACTTAAAAATTATAAATAAAATGAAAAAACTAATTTTATTAAATAGAAAACAGTAAAAAACGAAGAATTCACAAATGATGATAGTATATTAATTTATAGATTAGATGAAACAATTAAGGGCTTTTGTTGGAATGAAGATCCGAGAATAAGGATATAAAGAAATAACCATGGAAGCAATTATCAAGATAGATATGCACTAAGATATGTAGATGAAAGAGTACAAATAAATTTAGAATTTATGCAAGAAATAAGCCAAATAATACAAGAATCTGATAAAGAAAAAAATAACAATCAAATAAGACATAAATAATATATTAGAAACCAAATCAATAAGATTGAGTTTTTAATGTGAAATAAAATCATATAATATACTATGAATCAATATGATAAAACAGAAACAGAACTTATTACCTTAACTGCCTTCTTGATAGGCTTTGCTTTAATTGATCATCTAGATAGTAATGAACAAAACTCAGTCGGAAATTTCTTTATGTTAATAGGTCAAACTTTATGTACATCAGGTGCCGAAACATTCAGAAGAGATTGGAATGGCATCACAGGAGCAGGATCTTTACCTTCTAGCAAATATTATACCAATAACACTAGTCAATCGCCTCATAATAGTGCCAAAGATCTACTAAACAAAACAAGAAATATATTTAATCAAGAAATTGATAAAGTAAAATAAATAATTTTTTTAGCAATATAACTTGACAATTGCTAAGATGAGTATTATGATTATCTTAGTTAAAATGAATTAACTAGAAATGAGGAATAATTATGGCAAATACACAAAAAAAAGAAAAAAAGTACGAATTTCAAGCTGAATCAAAAAAACTATTAGACTTAATGATTCATTCAATTTATACAAATAAAGAAATATTTTTAAGAGAGTTATTGTCAAATGCCAGTGATGCAATAGATAAACTATACTATAAAAGTCTAACAGATTCTAATATCAAAATAGATAAAGAAGAATTATGTATAAAAATAGATATTGATAAAGATAAAAGAGAATTAATAATCACAGACAATGGTTGTGGAATGACAAAAGAAGAATTAGAAAACAATTTAGGTACCATTGCTAAAAGTGGTTCCCTAGCTTTTAAAGAGGAAAACCAAAGTAAAGATATCGATATCATTGGACAATTTGGCGTTGGATTCTATTCAGCATTCATGGTAAGTGAAAAAGTAAAAGTAGAGAGTAAATCGATCAGTGAAGCAAAATCTTATATTTGGGAGAGTGTTGGTGCTGATGGTTATACAATTAAAGAAGGTAAAAAAGATACCGTTGGTACTAAAATTACTCTAACACTAAAAGAAGATACAGAGGAAGAAAAATATAGTGAGTATCTAGATAGTTACAACATTCAAAGCATTGTAAAAAAATATTCAGACTATATTCGCTACCCAATCAAAATGATGATAGAACACTCTAAACTAAAAGAAGGAACAGAAGATGAATATGAAAGTGTAA
Organism: uncultured Erysipelotrichaceae bacterium; assembly: GCA_902766815.1. Next base: position 11,212 of record CACXEZ010000115.1, read on the forward strand.
TAGAAGAAGAAACAGTAAATAGTATGATCCCATTATGGAAAAAAGCAAAGAAAGATATTACAGAAGAAGAATATAACACATTCTACAGTAGTAAATTCTTTGATTATGATAAACCAATTAAAACAATTCACACCTCTGTAGAAGGAAACTGCAACTATCAAGCTCTTTTATATATTCCAAGTCATCTACCTTATGATTTTTATACGAAAGAATATGAAAAAGGCTTGCAACTATACTCTAGCGGTGTTCTTATCATGGAAAAATGTTCTGACTTAATTCCTGACTACTTTAGTTTTATAAAAGGATTGGTAGACACAGAGGATGTTTCCCTAAATATCTCAAGAGAAATCTTGCAGCAAAACAACAAAGTAAAATTAATTGCAAAAAGTATTGAGAAAAAAATCAAAAAAGAATTAGAAAACATGTTAAAGAGTGATAGAGAAACGTATGAAACATTCTTTAAAACTTTTGGTATGCAAATTAAATTTGGCGTATATTCTGACTTTGGAGCCCATAAAGATGAATTAAAAGACCTATTAATGTTTTATTCTTCTACAGAAAAAAAACTAGTAACTTTAGAAGAATATATATCACGTATGAAAGAAGGACAAGATAGCATTTACTATGCTTGTGGAGAAAATAATGATAAAGTAGATAATATGCCACAAGTAGAAGGAATCAAAGAAAAAGGCTATGAGATATTGTACTTAACAGAATATGTAGATGAATTTGCCTTACAAACTTTAACAACTTATAATGCAAAAAAATTTGTAAATGTAAGTAACGATAGTGTTGATTTAGATACAGAGGAAGAAAAGAAAGAACTAGAAACTGCCAATAAGAATGCAAAAGATATGTTTGATCAAATGTTAAAAGTATTAGAAAATAACAATATCACTGGAATTAAATTTACCCATCGCTTAAAAAATCATCCAGTATGTTTAACCAGTGAAGGTGAACTATCTACAAGTATGGAGAAAGTACTAAACGCAATGCCAAATGATAGTAAAGTCAATGCTAAAATGATTCTAGAAATTAATGAGTCACATCCAATTAAAGAAAAAATAGAAACTCTTCATAAAGATGGAAAAATAGAAGAGTTAGAAAAATATACTAAAGTTTTATATTCAGAAGCAAGATTAATTGAAGGATTACCAATCGAAAATCCAACTGAAATAAGTAACCTAATTTGTGAATTAATTTCAAAATAATAGGAGATAGTATGTATAAATTATGGAAACGATTCAGTGCCTATATCATTGATATATTAATTGTTACTTTACTGACTCAATGTTTAGCAGGAACGACACTCCTAAACAAAAATTTAAATAACTATCAAAAATATAGTAAAGAATATAATGAATTATATACAAATTATATAGAATTCACGAAACAATTAACAAAATATTATCAAGATAGCAAATTAACAGAGAAAGAATATAATAAATTAGTAACCTCCTATCCCATCTACGAAGAAAATCTAAAAAAATATTACCAAAATAATAACTTAACAGAAAAAAATTACAACAAATTAATAGATGAAATAACAGATAAATACAAAGAAGAGTATCCTAAACTATACTACTTAGTTGAAAAAAACTCTATTTCAGAAATGATAATTTATCTCGTTATAGCAATTCTTTATTTTGTAGTATTCAACTATTTTACTAATGGACAGACACTAGGTAAAAAAATAACAGGATTAAAAATTGTAGATCAATATAACAATAGAAAAAGAGTAAGCATGAAAAGATATTTAATTAGAATGCTACCAATGTATCAAATATTCTATTACATTACTAGATTAATAAGTATAATGTTCCTAAGCCAAAATAAATATATTGAACTAACAACTATTAGTTATTATATACAAGGATTTTTAGAAATCCTAATACTTAGTTTCATTCTATTTCGTCATGATGGAAGAGGATTACATGATATCCTAGCTAAAACACAAGTAATGATGTGTGATAGATCTGGAAATGAAATATTGAAGTAAGATAAAAATAGAAATGAAAAGAAATATTACTACAAAAAATAATATTTCTTTTTCAGTTATATTGTAAAACATATATAATAAAACATAACCTATCCAAAGGATTTATAAGATTAAAAATTAAGATATACTTTCAACAGGGATAAAGTGGCAATATTTACTAGCCATTATATACATAATATCGAATATAATAATAAGTGACTTACTACGATAGATAATAGCAACATCTTAAAAGATATTTATAAGAAAATCAAAATAATCATCAAACATAATGATCAAAAATATTAAGATTAATAATATATCAACAAATTGGAATAAACAAAGAAAAAATTTTAAAATTTAGATTTATCTGATGAATAACACACAATACTATTCATACTTTTCTTTTTTTTTCTTTAATATTAGTGTATAATATGTATATAAAAAAGGAGGACAATACGATGTTTGTAGATGAAGTAATTATTGAAGCAACAGCTGGGCGTGGTGGAGATGGCTGTATGGCTTTTAGAAGAGAAAAGTATATACCAATGGGTGGACCTTTCGGAGGAAATGGTGGAAAAGGTGGAGATATTATTTTTAAAGCCGATGAAGGACTGAGAACTCTAATTGATTTAAGATATCAAAAACACATCAAAGGAACACCAGGAACAAATGGAAGCGGAAAAAATCAAAATGGTGCCTCAGCCGAAGATACCATCATCAAAGTCCCGGTTGGAACTACAGTAAAAGATAATGAAACAGGAGTAATTATTGGCGATTTAGTTAAAAATGGAGAGGAAATAATTGTTGCGTATGGAGGCCGTGGAGGAAGAGGAAATGTAACACTTGCCACAAGAAGCAATCCATGTCCATCCTATTCAGAAAGAGGAGAGCCAGGAGAAAAAAGAAAAATTAAAGTAGAGCTTCGTATGCTTGCCGATGTTGGATTAGTAGGACTACCTAGTGTAGGGAAAAGTACAATTCTTTCTATGATAACAAATGCAAATCCTAAGATAGCCTCTTATCATTTTACTACATTATCTCCAAATCTAGGAGTAGTAACCACAAAAAATTATTCCTATACAGTAGCGGACCTACCAGGTCTAATCGAAGGAGCATCAGATGGTTTAGGTTTAGGAATAAAGTTTCTAAAACATATCGAAAGAACCAAAATTATTGCTCACATAATTGATATGTCAGGAATAGAAGGAAGAGATCCTTATGATGATTATATAACAATTAGAAAGGAATTAGAAAAATTTAGTCCAAAACTATTAAATAAACCAGAAATTATTTTAGCAAACAAAATGGATCTCCCTGATTCACAAGAAAACCTAAAAAAATTTAAAGAAAAAATAGAATCCCCAATATATGAAATCAGTGCTATCAATAATCAAGGACTAGATAAAGTAATAGACATATTAAAAGATTTAGTAGAAAACACCAAAGAAGAAGTATTATTTACAAAAGATATTCAAGAAAGCCACGTATTATATAAGTTTAAAAAAGAAAAACCATTTACTATCGTCAAAGAAAATAATATATACATCATTAAAGGAGATACAGTAGAGAGGTTATTTCAAATGACAAATTTCAATACTGAAGAATCATTAATAAGATTTTCTCATAAACTCCGTAAGATGGGAATTGATGATGAATTAGAACGACTTGGAATCCAAGAAGGAGATATTGTTCGTATATTAGATTACGAATTTGAATACACTAAATAATAGAATATAATAATATTGTAACCTAAATTAAAAAATATATAATATTTAGGTTACTTTTTTCTTATCCACAAATTACCAATATAAATATCTAATTTCTGCACATATTAAAGAATGATAAGGAGGGAAAAAATGAAAAAGTTACTTATAGGTCTTAGTGTATTATTTTTATTAGCTGGCTGCGACAACGGAACAAAGACTGTATCTTGTAGTTCTACTAATCAGTCAAATGGTGTTACCACAAATACAAAATACGAAATAAAATATAAAGATGATGAAGTAAAATATGTTACCATTACAAATGACTATAATCAAAATACCAATGGGACAAATAATAATGACATAGATGGAACAAATACTGATACAGATGGACTAGACAAAAACGATACTAACAATAATGATAATACATTAGAATCAGATGAAGTTGTTGATGGCGTAGTAGGAGATGCTATTGATACTACTATAGATGGAATAAAAGATACTATTCTAGACTTAGCAGGTATCAGGAATACTTATCAAAATCAAATAAGCACCTATGACAATATTGAAGGTTTCTCTTACAAAGTAGATGTAGATAACAACAACGAATATAAAGTTATCTATGAGATTGATATGGATAAAATAAGTGATGCAGATTTAACTAGATTTGGCATAAACAGAGATTTCTCAGATATGAAATCGGATTATGAAGATCTAGGTTACACTTGTGAATAAGAAAAAGACACTTGTAATTCAAGTGTCTATTTTATGACCAATGTTCTAGTCGCAGAAGTACTAATTGCTTCATCTTCATCATCTGGAGTATATTGTACTTGATATTTGATAGTAATATTCTTAGTATTCGCAAGTAATTCATTTACCTTTTCAGTAACATCATTCAATGAATCACAACTACTACCATTCACCGTATATTTAATATTACTATTTAGTGTAACATCATTTTTTCCATAAGTAACTTTAATTCCTTTTTCTTCATAAACTTCATCTTGTGTTAATTCGATAGTTTTATTTCCATTCAAACTAACAACTAATTTTTTAGATGCACTATCATCATCTACAGGAGCAGTTCCTGTAACCTTTGCACTAACAGAAACTCCATTACTAGCATTACTCTTAAAGTTACGATATTCTGTTTTAACAATAAATGTTATATTTTCGGTAGTATTAGAAGAATAAACATAAGATTTTTCAGTGGTGAAACCTAAACTAGTAACATCACCATTAGCCTTTTTAATATAAACACCATATCCAACACCACCTAAGGTATCTTTATTGTAAGCTAAACGTTCTTGTAAAAACTGACTACTACTATTACCAAATACACTTTGCTCAAAATACTTCTTCAAATAATCTTCAGTTAATGCTTCAGGTAATTTATGCTCCCAAGTTAGTTTAATCCCGTTAGTTGAATTAGTAGCTTTTAAATTAGTAACATCATTTAATTGTTGGAAACGACTAGATTCTTCCGTAGGTTCAGTACCAGCAGTAAAGTATTCTGTCCTAATAAGATCTTCTGGAGTATACTTGCTAGGTTTAGCAGCAGGCCAAGAACCATATTCTACCTGAGCAGCAACCACACTAGAAGGAACTGAAAATTGTTCAGTAGTAACTGGAATATATTTCATAATAGCAGCCATTAAATTGTCTTTAGGAGTACCAGAACCATTAAAATATTCCTTGTCAATCTCATCATATCCATACCATAATGCAATAGAGTGTTGTGGTGTATATGCTACAGTCCATAAATCATTAACGGCATAAGATGGAAGTCCATATTTTTTCATAGTAGCATCATCATAATTAGAAGTACCAGTTTTTGCAGCAACTGTTCCACGATAAGAACTAGTACCACCACTAAATCCATGGCGAGCAGCATATTCTAATACATTATTCATCAAATAAGCAGTCGAATCTTTCATGGCTTGAGTCTTCTTAGTTTCAAATTCAGTGGTTTCCCCAGTAGAACGATAAGTAATAGATTTTACTGTATAGGGTTCTGTATAATAGCCACCGTTCGCAAATGCTGCATAAGCAGCTGCCATCTGTGTCGTAGTAACTCCAGTTTCTAATCCTCCAATAGAATAAGATTCGTAAGCCACCCCATCTTTTAAAGGAATTCCAAGACCTTCTACAAAATTTACAATTTTTTTATTACCAACATCTTTATTAACAGTTTGAAAAGCTTTAATAGCAGGAATATTTCTCGAAATAGCCAAAGCTTCTCTTAAAGTCATAAGTCCTTTATAACCACCATCCCAGTTTCCAGGTTGCCCACCACTAGTATAACTCCAAGGCTCATCTGTAAATAATTGATAAGTAGAGAAGTTATCAAACTCAAAGCCAGGAGCATAAGCAAAAATCGGTTTTGCCGTAGAACCAGGTTGACGCTTTGTCTGCGTAGCATAATTCCATTGCCTTTCACCGGTACGATTTCTACCAGTACCAACTGCCGTAATAGCCCCCGTTTTAACATCTATAATTGTAATTGCAGCTTGAACTTTATCATTCTGCCAAGTGTAACCTTCACCAGCTAAAATTTTATTAATACCATCTTGAATACCAACATCCATCGTTGTATAAATTTCCATAGAAACTAAAGCAGGATCATTACCAGTTTTCTTTTGAACCTCAGAAACAACAGTATCGATAAATCCTTGGTAACTATTATCACTATCTCCGGTACCAACTAACAAAGAAGTAATATCAATTTTATTAGCCATATCAGCTTCTTCCTGAGTAATATAACCATGTCTAACCATAAGTTTCAAAACAGTTTCCATACGTTTTTTAGCTCTCTCAGGATTTTTATATGGATTATCACCATTAGGAGACTGAAATAATCCCGCAATAATAGCAGCTTCAGGTAAACTTAAATCGGACACAGATTTTCCAAAATAATACTTAGAAGCTTCTTCAACACCATAAACATTTCCACCAAGCAAACTATCATTAACGTAAAATTCCATAATCTCTTCCTTGGTATACTTTTTTTCCATAAAGAACACAGCCAAATAGACATCTTTAAATTTTCTAGTAATAGTTTGTGATGTAGAAGTCAAATTATTTTTAACAACCTGCATTGTTAAAGTAGAAGCTCCACCAGCACTTCTATTGCCCAGTACTTGACCAACAGAAGCTTTTAAAAATCTTGCTCCATCCACACCATTATGTTGGAAAAACCTCGAGTCTTCCGTAGCAACAATGGCATCAATCAATACCTGAGGTAGCTTATCATAAGAAACAGACTCTCTTTTTTCCATTCCTAATTTTGCTATAACATTATTACTTGCATCATAAATTACGGTCTGATCTTGATTCGCCAAAGCATTAGGATCAAATTCACCACTACTTGCTACAATATAAATAAAGAAAGCAAATACAGCAAATACACCAAATGCACAACACACTAAGAAGAAACTAAGTAACTTCTTCCACCATTTTCGTTTGGTACCTTTTTTCCTTAAATCCTTATTTTTGTTAGAACTCATATTTTTATTAGAAGAATTCACAACATGCCTTTTTTTTCTTTTTTTCATTTTTTCACTTCCCTTATAATTTTATCAATAATTTTAATATAGTCTAACCTAGGAGAATATTTTAACTCCAAAGGAAAACCATGTTCTTTAAAATAATCCAAAGGAATGGATTTTCGATGATAAACATTCTCAAAATGGATGACATCACTTCCCAATAATACATAGGTTAAATTTAAGGAAGAAAACCTTACGATCAAGAATGTAATTCCTCCAAAATAAATTACTTTCTCAATATGTTCCATTTGGTGTTTATGAATGTTGGATAGGGGAAAACTTGTTTTACTTTGAGTTTCTTTAGCATCAAATTCCAAATATCTACCCAAATAAACCCCATTGTAATCCAAAGTAGAAGGCTCATGAAAATAGGCTTCTCTAATTCTATTCTTAGGGTATTCTACTTGTACTACTTGAATAGGAGTAGGTTTTTTATAAATCAAAGCAATACTCTGAAGATTGTAATATTCATTAGTTTTATTAATATCATCTTCCAAGGTCATTCCTCGATTTGCATATATGTTATCCTTAAAATAATTCTGTAATCTCAAATCTATCACCTTTCTTACATTATACTATAAATGATTTTTTTTTACTATCATTTTAAATCGACTATTTTATTTTAAATAGATTATTAATAAAATTTTATGTCAATTAAGTGTAAAGTATTAAAAGTTTTTATTTGACATATAATGTAATATGAAAAAGAAACCTCCAATAATAACTTTCATTCTATACTTATTTTTGTTTGTTTTCATAGGTTCTGTCATCTTTATTTATTATTTTCAAAAAAAGTTAGGACCAGAACTAATTACCTGTGCTGAAAATCAAGTAAAATATTTAACAACCCTAGTAGTCAATAATAGCATTAGAAAGTATCATAAAACTTCCACAGAAGATAATTTTTTAAAGATGACCAAAAATGAGCAAGGGGAGATTATCTTAATTGAATATAACACCAAAACCATCAACGAAACAACTACGAAAATAACAGAAATATTAGAAAGTGATTTACAAAACATGACCAAGGGGAATTTGCAAGAAATTGATTTAAAACTAGACAAAATAACAGAAGATTATTATGAAAAGATAAATGATGGTATCATATTAACAGTATCCGTAGGTACCGCTACTGGAAGTAGCCTTTTAGCCAATACAGGACCTAAAATTCCTTTAAAATTAAAACTAGTAGGTGAAGTAAATACAACCCTAAAATCAAAAGTAAAAGAATACGGACTAAACAATGCAATAATAGAAATTTATGTAGAAACAGAAACCACCACCGTAATTCAAATGCCATTTCTATCAAAAGAAGTAGTAATAAAGAATGAAATTCCTCTAACCATGCAACTAATTCAAGGTACCTTACCAGAATATTATATAGGAAACTCACCAAAAAGTCCCTAAAACGTTAACTATTTTGTAAAGTTAACGTTTTTTTATACTTTCCATAAATATTTATGCTATAATGATAAGAGAAATATTAGGAGGTAACGGTTATGTTTCATAAAAGTGTATTACTAGAAGAATGTTTAGAAAACTTAAATGTAAGGGAAGATGGAATTTACGTAGATGCAACTTTAGGATTTGCAGGTCACTCTAAAGAAATACTAAAAAGAATTCCCAATGGACATCTATATGCTTTTGATCAAGATGATTTTGCCATTACAGAAAGTAATAAAATATTAAAAGAAATTGCTAGTAATTACACCATTATTAGAAGTAATTTTAGGAATATGCAAGAAGAATTATCCAAACTAGGAATTTTCAAAGTAAATGGTATTCTCTTTGATTTAGGAGTTTCTTCAGCCCAATTAGATATAGATGAAAGAGGATTTTCTTTTCACAAAGATGCTTACCTAGACATGCGAATGGATACCACTAAAGCCTTTAGTGCCTATAATGTTTTAAATGAATATTCCTACGAAGAACTAGTGAGAATCTTAAGGGATTACGGAGAAGAAAAATATGCTCCTAGCATCGCCAGAAATATCATCAAGGAAAGAGTAAAAAAACCAATCGAAACCACCTTCGAATTCGTGGATATTATCAAACAAAGTATGCCTATGAAAGCAATGAGAGATAAACATCCTGCCAGAAAAAGCTTTCAAGCAGTACGTATCGAAGTAAATCATGAACTAGAAGTATTAGAAATCGCTATAAGACAAGCACTAGATTTATTAGATATAAACGGAAGACTATGTATCATCAGTTTCCAATCTCTAGAAGACAAAATAGTAAAAAATATTATGAATGAAGTAAGTAGCGTACCAAAGGAATTCAAAGAATTACCATTTATTCCAGAAGAATACTTACCAAAATATAAAATAATATCAAAAGGAATCATCCCAACCAAAAAAGAGTTAGATGAAAATTATCGCTCTCACAGTGCTAGGCTAAGAGTAATAGAAAGGGTAAAGTAATAAAATGAAAAAAGAAAAAAAGAAAAGAAAATTTCTAAGTAGTTTTGAAAGATTTATGTACAAATTATGCATTATAATGATTATTGGACTAATCGTAGGTATTGTTTGTATCGAAACAAGTCTAGCCCAAACCAATGTAGAAATTCAAAAATTAGAAAATGCCGTTGAAAAACAAAAAAAGAGGAATGAAAGTTTAAACATGAAAATAGATGAAATGACTTCTTTAGATAATATTAAAGAAGTAAGTGCTGAATATGGGCTATCTTATCACAGCGAAAATATAAAAACAATAGATTAAGGAAAGAAGGGAAAAATATGCGCAAGAAAAAAATAAATATTGATAAAATAAGAGCAAATTATATTTTATTTCCTTGCGTTCTTTTGTTATTTTGTATCTTTATTGCAAGAGTATTCTATTTATGTACAATGGATTACAACGTAGGTGAAGTGACCATAACAAATTTTATAAAAAATAGAAACACCAAAGAAGAAACTATTCTACCAAAAAGGGGAAGTATTCTAGATACACATGGTAACATATTAGCAGAAGATGTAGCTAGTTATTCTGTAATCGCCTATTTAGATGAGAAAAGAAGTGAAAATAGCAAAGTACCCCTTCACGTAGTCGACCCAGATGCCACAGCTGAAAAATTAGCTCCATATATCAATATAGATGTAGAAGCATTAAAAATTTTACTAAAAAAAGAGGCTTATCAAGTAGAGTTAGGACCAGGTAGTAGAAACTTAAGCCAAATACAAATGGAAACCATAAAAAACTTAAACTTACCAGGAATCGACTTTGTAGCGAGTACCAAAAGATATTATCCCAACGGAGATTTTGCCTCATATGCCATCGGTTACACAGTAAATGAAGAAGATAAAGAAGGAAATACTTGGAAAGTAGGACAATTAGGAATTGAAGAATATTATAATGAAACTCTAACGGGACATAGTGGGTACGTAACATATGAACATGACCGAAATGGATATAAAATTGCTAATGGTCGTGAATATATAGAAGAAGCTGATGATGGAGATAATATATATTTAACTATCGATAGTAATATTCAATTATTTACAGAAAACGCTGTCAAAAAAATGATGACTGATTCCGAAGGAGAATGGGGCCTAATGATAGTAGCAGATGCCTCTACTGGAGCAATTCTATCATATGTAACCTCCCCATCCTTTGACCCAAATAAAAAAAATATTACAAATTATATGGACTTAATGACAGGAACAACCTATGAACCAGGAAGTACTATGAAAATATTTTCATATCTTTGTGCAATAGAAAGTGGAAAATACAATGGTGATGCTACCTATGACTCTGGAACCATCACTTATACAGCAAATAATGGAACAACAACAACTATCCATGATTGGAACAAAATAGGTTGGGGGAGAATAACATACGACTATGGATTTGCTATGAGTTCCAACGTTGGTGCTGCAAGCTTATTAGAAACAGAAGTCATCGATAAAAAAACATTAAAATCTTGCTATAGTAACTACGGATTCGGCAAAATAACAGGCTTTACTCTAAATAGAGAATCATCAGGAAAAATAAAATTTAACTATGACATAGATGCTGCTTCAGCTACTTTTGGACAAGCCATTACTGTAACACCAATCCAAATGATTCAAGCTCTAACCTCAATTAGCAACAATGGAAAATTATTAAAACCATACATAGTATCAAAAATAACCGATCCTGACACTAAAGAAGTAACTTATGAAGCCACTACCGAAGTAATAGATATTATAGCAAATACTGATAGCATCTCTAAAATAAAAGAATTAATGAAAAGTGTAGTATGTAATGATTCAGAAAAATGTACAGGAAGCGCCTATTACCTAGAAGACTATCCCATTATGGGCAAAACTGGAACTGCTCAAATCTATGATGAAAAAACAGGAACATATATGAAAGGAGAATCTGATTATATCTATTCTTTTGCAGGACTATATCCAACAGACAATCCAGAAATTATCATATACACAGCCTTAAAGAAACCAAAAGATACAACTAATTATATAGCTCCTGCCGTAAAAGATGTAGTAGTAAATACAAGCAAATACTTAAATATTATCGTAGACAATAGCAAAACTACAACTCACAAGTTAGAAAGTTATGTCAATAAAGAAACGAGTATTATCAAATCTAAATTAGAAGAAAATAAAATGCAAGTATACATTTTAGGAACTGGTGAAAAAATTATTAACCAATATCCAGAAAAAGGAAGTAAACTATACCCAGGAAGTGTAGTAGCTTTATTAACTGATAATTACGATAAAAAAATTCCTAATTTAACAGGTCTTTCCTATAAAGACGCTATTAATATTCTAAAATTAATGGGTGTAAGATATACGGCAGAGGGAAAAGGATATGTAATAAATCAAAGCATAGAAGAAGGAAGTATTGTAACAGAAGATATGACAGTAAACCTAAATTTAGGTTAATAAATCTCAAAGTAAACAAAAATGTTAATTTACTGTCAATAGTTTTTGAAAATGTCTCAAAATAATTTAAGCATTTGCGGGATTTTTTTTCAACTTTTAGATGCCTATGGCCGGCAAGGC
>CACXEZ010000116.1 GCA_902766815.1 uncultured Erysipelotrichaceae bacterium
ATTTTAATTATCAATATTTAGCAAAACCATTATATTACAACATTTCTCTATTTAATTGATGTTTCTCTAGTCTGAACTGTAACCGTTTATCCTGAATATATATTGAAATAACTTGTATAAGTTTTAAAAATATAGTATAATTATGTGGAGGTGGAAAAATGCAACCAATTCATTATATTATTATTTTTGCAGTATTAATTATTATATTTTTGGCTGTTATAAGGGCTAATAAAAAAGATTTTAAGTTAGAGATTAATAAATTAGTTGAGTATCTTGGTGGAAAAGATAATATTATAGAAACAGAAGTAGAAATGTCCCGATTTAAGGTAACGTTAAAAGATGTTACTAAAGCTAATAAAGAAGGAATTATGAAACTCGGGGCTAAAGGGGTGGTTGAGATTGATGATCAACTTAAGATTATTTTTGGAAAAGAAGCCAAGAAGTTAAAGAAGTATATGGATGATTTAAAATGAAGTAGATGATACTTTATTTTTTTTCGACAAAATTTTATTTTTTCGACAAAATTTGACAAATTGTTTCATTTTTGTGTTATATAATTATTTCAAGAAAAGAGGAATACTATGAATATAATAGATGAAGTTATTTTGGATTTAATCTTGATGATTTTTCCTATTTTAGTTTATTTTATGTATAATTGTTATAGAGAGTTATGTATGGAAAAATATAACCAAACATTGCTTGGTGTTGCTTTAGTTAGTTCTATGTACTTTTGTTTAAAGTTTGGACATGTTAAAGAGAATATTTTTTCTTTATTATTTTGTAATTTACCTGTTATAGTGGCATATTTAAAGAAGCAGCCTGGTGTGGCAATATTATTGTCTTTTATTGTTGTTATTTATGTTTTTTATGTTACGAATTTTAATGTGGTACTATTGATTTTAAAATTCTTAATTTATTTTGTAATATATATTTTGGGAAGAAAAAGAAATATTAAAGATAATACTTTTATTTTAGCTATTGTTGTTATACAAGGATTCTTCCTTAGTTTTGATTATTTTATGATGATTCATGATAATAATATCTTTTCTATTTTACAGATGCTAGTTGTCATGCTACTTTTTTATATTTTACCTTTTTCTTTATTACATCTATTTCGATTGGCGGATCAAATTACTAGTTTGTATTTAACAGTTTCTGAACTAGAAAAAGATAAACAATTAAAAAATTCATTATTTAAAATTACTCATGAAGTGAAAAATCCAATTGCTGTTTGTAAGGGATATTTAGATATGATGGATATTTATAATCAAGAACAGGTAGAGAAATACATTCCTATTATTCGTGGTGAGATTGTGAGAAGTTTAGATATTATGAGTGATTTTATGGAATTTAGTAAGATTAAAGTAGATAAAGAAATTATTGATATTAATATGTTACTTGAGGATATAGGGGATGAATTAAAAATTCTTATGCATAATCGAAAGATTGTTTTTCAGAGTCATATACTAAATGATGAAATTTATATTGAAGGAGATTATAATCGTTTGAAACAGGTATTTATTAATTTATTTAAAAATAGTTTAGAGGCTATTTCTGATGAAGGAAGTATACAGATGATTACTCATGTTTTGAAGGGAAGATATTATATTGAAATTATTGATGATGGTATTGGAATGGATGATGATACGTTAGTTAATGTTAAGGAGATGTTTTTTACTACTAAAGTAAAGGGAAGCGGATTAGGGGTTAGTTTGTCTAATGAAATTATAAAAGCTCATCAGGGGAGTATTGATTATTATTCTAAGTTAGGTCATGGGACGAAAGTAGTTGTAAAATTACCTATTGCTATGTTATAATGGTTTGGTTGAATAGTTTTTTAGTTAGAGAAGTGAGATTGATGAACATTAATGATATTTTTCTTGCTCAATTGCCGAAGATTGATTTACATGGCTTTGATCGAGATAGTGCTAGGGTAGCGGTGAATGATTTTATTGATGAAGCTATTGCTATGGGATATGATGAAATTCTTATTATTCATGGGATAGGTAGTGGTATCGTAAAGAATGTAGTTAGAGATGTTTTGACTAAGAGAAAAGATATATTGAAATTTCATCTTGTTCCTGAAAATATAGGATGTACTATTGTTGTTATTAAGTGAGGTGTTTATGATGATGAATTATGCAATTGATAGAGCTAAGGATACAATGAAGAAGAATTATGGTGGACCTTTTGGTGCAGTTATTGTGAAAGATGGGAAAATATTATCGATTTCATCAAATACGGTTTTAAGAGATTGTGATCCTACTGCTCATGCTGAGATTAATGTAATTAGAGAGGCATGTAAAGTGTTAGGAACTTATGATTTGAAAGATTGTGTTTTGTATGCAACTGGATATCCGTGTCCTATGTGTTTATCTGCTATTATGTGGGCTAATATTCATGATGTTTATTATGGAACTGATTTAGTCGATGCAGAAAAGATTGGCTTTCGTGATGATTTTATTTATCAATTTATTAGAAACGGAAATAGGGGAGATAATTTAAAAATTAATCAAATTAATCACGATGATTGTTTAAAATTAATGCAAGAATACCAAAGTATGGGCAAAATTATTTATTAAAAAGTCAAAAAAGTGTTGATAAGTTTTTTGTTTTGTGCTATTATTGGTATATGACTGCGGGACCCTTAGCTCAGTTGGTTAGAGCATCCGGCTCATAACCGGGCGGTCGTAGGTTCGAGTCCTACAGGGTCCACCACTTATTATTTTGCAGGTGTGGCGAAATTGGCAGACGCACTAGACTTAGGATCTAGCGGTTTATCCATGGGGGTTCAAGTCCCTTCACCTGCACCA
>CACXEZ010000117.1 GCA_902766815.1 uncultured Erysipelotrichaceae bacterium
ATTATTATCCATAAAATAAACCTCCAAATTATAAAATAAAGATCCAGATACTTCCAAAAATTCTTAATAAAAAATTGGGGAGAAATTGGGGATCAATTTTTCAAAAATGCCCCAATTTTAACCAAATTAAACATTAAACAAAAATCTTTGAAAGCATTGATAACACTAACTTGCAATACAATTCAATATTTATCTAAAAAGATATTATGTAACCCTCATAATCCGAAGGTCGAACTTTTTTGTGGTTATTTTATAGATATGGTTCAACATGTTTTTTGTCGAAAAATGTGAAAATACACATAAAAATATAAGAAAAAATAAAATGAAGTATTAAAATTAAAACTATAAATTACTAATTTATGAAAATGAGCAATAAAATGATTTATTAATATGTTGATTTTTTTTAATATTTATTTTAAAATATTAATAAAGAATCATAGAAAAATAACTTACAAAAGAATGGATGTGAAAATATGGATAATAGTTTATTAAGAGCTTATTCTGAAGTTGATAAAATATTATCATTTATGGAATTTGAATATATTGAAAAGATACCTAAAAAATTACGAGAAACATTTAAAAACGAAAAACTAAAAGATTATAAGCCTGATATAGATAAAAATATTCCTTTAAATGAACAGAACTTAGAAAGAAAAACTTATGCAATTTTAGCAATGCTTAATTTACATTATTGGTGCAGTAACAAAGAAGAAAAACAAGAATTATTAAAAGCTTATTCATATAATGATAAAAAACGTCAGGAAGAATTACGAGATAAATATAATCCTGACAATATTTTTAAGAATAAAGCAAAAGAGATAGAAAAGCAGGAAACCAAAGAAGAAATTACAGCTCTTGTCGAATATAAAGAAGAAAGTTTTATTAAAAAAATAATTGATAGAATAAAAAGATTATTTATAAGATAGAAGGTGTAAAGATGGCAACATTTGAATTAATTGAGGATGGAACGTATAGAGTTGAAGGAGAAATTACGCAAGAAGATATTGATAGAATAAATTCATTTAAAATTAGAACAAATTTAGTCTTACAAAATACAAAAGGTCAATCTAGTGAAATAATAAAGCAAATAAAGACAGATAATGTATATTTTAGTATTTTAGGAGGATTAGATTACTATGAAAAAAATAAATATGATACAACTGATTACAGAGAACGAACTCAATCAAATGCAAAAGGATTAACAAAAATATTGCAATATTTTGAAAGAATAGAAGCCGGAATGAATGCTAATTGGACAGATACGCAGAAATGTATGTATGCCTATAATGCATTGGCAGTAGATACAGACTACGTAAAAGACCTAAATCAAGATATTTTATCACAAGGAGTTACTGAAAGAGGCTTAAATGGAGTTCTCTATAATCAGCTAACCTGTGCAGGAATGGCAAAAACATTTAAGGAAATGATGGACAGAATTGGAATTAAGTGCTATTATCAGAATCAAAGAAGTGTACATGCTTTTAATGTTGTTGAATTAGACGGAAAATTAAGAGGAGTAGATGTTACTTGGGATTGTACAAAAAATCCTGGAGAAAAATGTTCATTTAGAAATTTTGGACGTGACCCTAAATTTTATGAAAAATACGGACATCAAATTGCAGGAGATAGCCAAGAAATAGTATTTGATTTAACTACATTCACAGACCAAGAGATTCAAGAGAATTATGCAGTAATTGCAAGTGCAATAAATGAAAGAAAAAGAATTGTACACCCTTTTAGAAATTTTGATAGAGATAGAAAAAGAAAATTCTTACCAGTAAATACTTTTATGGAAAAACTAGAAGATGAAAGATCTGCATTTGTAAAATTGAGATTATTAAGTCAATTTGGAACAATTCCACAAGAAATTACAGAGTTTGTTGGTGCAACAAGTCAAAGATATGGATTTATAAATGACTATATGGGCTCAAATCACGGCTATACAAGTATAAGTAAAATATTAGAAGGGATTCAAAGGAAAACAAATATTAATGGAGCTATATTAATGAAAGAAGGTCAAGCCATAGTTAAAACACGTGAAAATGGACAAATAACAGAAAAATCTTTTACAAAAGAACAGAAAGAAGAAATGACACTAATGTTATACGAAGATATAAAAAATTATTATACGCAGTATTTTCAAAATGAAGCTCCACAAATTGATGATTTAATTGAAACATATTCTATGATACAAAATATGCCATCAGAAATGGCTATTAAAACTGCTACATTAAAAACGCAATTATATACTAAAATTAATTTATTCGCAAATGGAGATAGATTTTTTGAACAATTGGGGATACCAAAAGAAGATATCGAAATTACATGTCAAAAAGCTAGAGAGTGTTTAGAAAGTACAAGAGAATTTACAGATAAAACAAAACCTCAACATGAATATGATTTAGACTTATTATATGCTATTATACAAAATGATGTAATTGATACATTGGTAGCAGGTCAAGAATATACAGAAGATAATTTAGCTAAACTAATAGAAGATGTTAAAACAAATTGGCAAGATGCTGAATTTTCAGATGAGGAATTTAAAAAAATACTTAATGAAATACTTTCAAAAACAATGAGTAATGAGGATATTAGTCG
>CACXEZ010000118.1 GCA_902766815.1 uncultured Erysipelotrichaceae bacterium
GAAAACAAAGTAAAAGTATCAAAAATAAACTAATACATGCTATAATAAAAAAAGAAGAAAAATAGCAGCAGAAAAATATATGAACAAGAACTTATCAATAAGAAAAGAATTAATAGCCAAAATAAAATAAATAGATAAGTTAAATAAAGGTACTATAGACATTAGAGTTTAAAACTTAAAAATATATAGAGAATAATATATATTTAATCAAAAAATGAAAGGAAGAAAAGAATGAAAGAAACTTATAAATTTTATAAAGAAATAAAAACTGGAAAAATATTTCCGGTAGAAAATGAAAAAGAAATAGATAAAGATAATTTTATAGAACTAAAAGCAAATACAACAGATGGTGCAAAAGAAAAACATATCCCTGTATACGAAAAAAAAACAAAATCAAATCTTAGTAACTATAGGAAGTATAGAGCACCCAATGACAGAAGAACATTACATAAAATGGATTGCTATGGCAACAGAACAAGGTATAAAAATAATAGATCTAAATCCCCAAATGCCACCCAAAGTAACATTTGAATATCAAGAAAATTCAATAATATATGCTTACTGCAATTTACACGGATTATGGAAAAAGATGATTGAATAATTGAGAAAAATAATAAAAAAAAAGATAATAAAGGAGCTATTATGAATAAAAAATTAGCAATAATAATAGTAGTAATAATACTAACTATATTAGGAGTTGGAACCTTAGTAACATTAAGTAACAAAACTAAGAAAGACTTAAAAATAGATGAACTAAATACTAAACCAAATAACAATAGCGAAGAGGAGAATCAAGATTCAAGCGTATTGGAAGCAAATAGCAATATATTAGTCGTATATTTTTCTAAAACAGGAGAAAATTATGGAGTAGGAACGGTAGAAGTAGGTAACACTGCTTTAATGGCCAATTACATAAAAGATTACTTAAATGCTGATATATTTGAAATAATACCAGTAAAAGAGTATCCAAACGACTATAAAACAGCAACAGAAATAGCCAAAACAGAGCAAGAACAAAATGCAAGACCTAAGATAAAAAATAAATTAGAAAATTTAAATTCTTATGATACAATATTTATTGGATATCCCATTTGGTGGGGGGACTTACCAATGATTGTTTATACATTTCTAGAAAGTTATGATTTTCGTGGAATAAAAATAATTCCCTTTAATACACATGAAGGTTCTAGAAATGCTGGAACTTATAACACAATCAAATCTAAACTAAAGACCTCAAATGTTGAAACAAATGGACTTGCTATCCAAGGAAAAGTTGCTAGGACTGATGAAGGAAAAACTAGAACAATCAATTGGTTAAAAGAATTAGGATATTAGAAAGAAAGGACTGATAAAAATGGATAAAGCAAAAGTATATTTTACAAAGGAGATTACACCTGAATCATTAATAACAATCTATGAAAAATTAGGTGTAGAATTAAAAGGAAATGTAGGA
The DNA here is from genome assembly GCA_902766815.1 of uncultured Erysipelotrichaceae bacterium. The sequence goes on from CACXEZ010000118.1 coordinate 1,454, forward strand.
GTAAAAGTATCGACAGGAGAAAAAGGCTCAAAAAATTACTTGAAGGCCGATTTAATAGGACCATTAGTAAGAAAAATAAATGGTACAATCATTGAATGTAATACTGCCTATTCAGGTGCAAGAAATAATGCAGAAGAACACTTAGAAGTAGCACGCGAACATGGATTTACCTCTTTTGCAGATGTAGATATTATGGATCAAGAAGGAGAATTCAAAATACCCGTACACAATGGAAAACATTTAGAGTATGACATAGTAGGTAATCATTTGAAGAATTATGATTCAATGTTAAACCTTGCTCATTTTAAAGGACATGCAATGGGAGGATTTGGAGGCGTATTAAAGAATCAATCCATTGGGATTGCCTCACGTAATGGCAAAGCATATATTCATTCAGCAGGAGCTACTTGTAGTCCAGATGAACTATGGTCAAAATTACCAAAACAAGAAGATTTCTTAGAATCTATGGCTGAAGCTGCAACAGCCGTAAGAGATTATTTTAAAATAAACCGATTCTCTATATCAATATTATGAATGCTATGTCAGTAGATTGTGATTGCGATTGCAACCAAGGAGACCCAGTAATGGAAGACATTGGCATAGCAGCTTCATTAGACCCTGTAGCAGTAGATCAAGCCTGTATTGATATGATATGGAATTCAGCAGATCCAGGAGCACCAGAGTTACAACAAAGAGTAGATAGACAAAATGGAAGGCACATCTTACCTTACGCTGAAGAGATTGGTTTAGGTACAAGAGAATACGAACTAATAAACATAGAATAAGAGAATAAAATGTTAAGTTTATATTGTGCATCAACTTTAGCTGAAAAGACATGGAGAACATTATCCCAAGTTATTTCTATAGGAACTTGGATTACAACAATAATATTTTTGATTATATCTATTATTGAGCTAATTAATAACAATAAAAAAATGAATAAAGATACAAAAAGAAAAAATAATAAAAAAATAAAAAATAGAATATTAATTCTTATATTTATATTATTTTTAATACATGTTGTATTATTGATAGTTTCTGCAATGTTCTTCAATGGATGGTGGAAACACTCATGCTCTAGTAAGGGAAACTGCCAAGAAATATATACCTGTATATCTAATAAATAAATTTGAATATAAATATAAAAAAATTACTTAAGCTGAGGTAATAATGAAAAAGAAAACATTAATTGATATATTGCTATTGATATTTATAACCTTAGAATTTTCAAAAGGATATATGAATCCTCTTTATCATGAAATATTTGGAATCATACTAATAATTTTATTACTAATTCATTTAATACTAAATAAAAATTATTTAAAAAATATTTCAAAAGGGAAATATAACTTATCTAGAACCATCATGTTAACAATAAATACTTTATTTATGTTAACATTTATTCTTTCTTTACTATTTGGAATATTATCTTCAGAAGTTTTTTTAAAAAGCTTTAATATAGGTAGTTTTACCATAATAAAGTTGCATAAAATATGTGCCTACATGAGTATTATCATAATGGGGTTTCACCTAGGTATCAATTTTAATGCCATGTTTAGTAAAATAACTAAAAGGATTAAAAATAAATCTTTATTACACATAACTAAATTAATAATAATTCTATATGGAATCTATTCTTTCATACGTTTAGATATCTTAAAACATATCTTAGGAACCTATGGATTCTCTATAATAGAAGGAAATATTCTCATCAATATTTTTGAATATTTATCCATTGTCATGATGATAGTATTGGTAATGAATCGTATATATAATAAAATAAAAAAAGGTGATAAAAATGAAAGATAAAAAAAGTTTAGTAATCTATTTTTCAAGAGCAGATGAAAACTACTCTGTTGGTTATATAGAAAAAGGAAATACAGAAATAATAGCAGAATACATAAAAGACATAACAGGAGCAGATTTATTTAAAGTAGAAAGAAAAATACCTTACGCAAAAGATTATCAAACTTGCATAGAAGAAGCAAAACAAGAACACCAAAAAAATGAAAGGCCTGAATTATTAAATACATTATATAGCATTGATGACTATGAAGTTATTTATATAGGTTCTCCCATTTATTGGGGTACTATGCCACAACCAATGTTTACCCAACTAGAAAAACTTAATTGGAATAATAAAACAGTTAGAATATTTATAACACATGAAGGATCAGGTCTTGCTAATGTTCCGAATGATGTAAAAAGAATTTGTAAAGGTGCAAATGTTTTAAATGATGCTATTGCAATAAGAGGATCAGACTGTAGAAATGCAAAAAGTAAATTAGAAAATTGGGTATAAAAAGTATATGATGATTGAGGAGTAATTGGTATGAGTAAATATATAGTAATGACAACATTTTGTGATAAAGAAGAGATTGCAAACAAAATTGTAGATATATTATTACAAAAAAATTAGCATCTGGAAGCCAAATAAGTAAAGTACATTCTAAATATTGGTGGAATAATCAATTAGAAGAATGTGATGAATATAAAATAGATTTCAGAACAAAAGATAGTTTATTTAATGAAATAGAAGATGAAATAAAGAAAATACATGATTATAAGGTTGCAGAAATTTCAAGTTATGAAATAATAAATGCTAATGATGAATTTTTAAAATGGATTAATAATAATACTAAATAAGTAATGAGAGGAAACTTAATGTGAAAGATGATAATTATAGTGCTATAGAACTTAAATATGATAAGCTTATAACTAAGGCAAAAGAATATATGAGTACAATAACTGATTACGAACATGATATTAACCATATGTATGATGTTGTTAACTATACAAAGGAATTGATAAATACAATTAAACTTGATGTAAATAAAGAAGTATGTATTATTAGTGCATATTGGCATGATGTTGGAAGAACAAATAAAAAAGAAGGCCATGAAAAATTATCAGCAGAAATGCTTAAAGCACAAATGATTGAACTAGGGTATGATAGTCAATTAATTAATGAGTGTTATGTGGCAATAGAAAATCATAAATGGAATATGATTCCAAAAACAACCGAGGGTTTAATAGTAAAAGATGCGGATAAGTTAGCATGGATAGGTACTGGAAGATGGAAATCATGTTTTAGGAATAAACAAAATTTAGATGACATAATTAAATTATTACCTAGATTAAAACAAGAAATTTTATATTTCAATGAATCCAAAAATATATATGATAGAGATATAGTTAAATTAGTAGAATTATTATATGAAAAATAATTATGTTTTAGTTAAAACACATTGACAGAAATATATGTTTGGTGAGATATGTTACAACTAATATTTGCCCAACTTGATAATTAAATTAGGACAATAAAACAGTTAGAATATTTGTAACGTATAAATGTTTAGAACTTGCTAATGTTCCAAATGATGTTAAAACAATTTGTAAAGGTGCAAATATGTTAGATAACTCTTTAGAATTGAGGAGAATAGTGAAAACCTATTCTATAATCAAGAATAGCTCAATCAAAGAAGATATAAATTGATGATAAGTAAATTTTAATACAGAATAAGTATGGTGATTTAAGGTGAAGTTGAAAAATTAAAAAAAGATATTTTACACATAAAAGAAAGCATTCAATAGAGAATAAAACCAAAATGAAAAGGCATAAGTCAGTTGACAAAAAGTTAATTTTTATATATAATAATCACCAATTTATGAAGTGGTGATTTGATTATGGACGAATACGATAAAACAAGAGAACAATTATATGTAGCATATTTAGAAATTATGAAAAGTATTGTAAATGAAAATTTTAAAAAGAGCAAAAATGAGATCTTAATTGATTATCAAATGATATCTAAATACTACGAAGAAGATAATTTAGATAAAATTGAAGAATATAATAATGAAACCTGTAAGAAATTATTAGAATATGCCAGAAATGAGAGCAGATATCCTGTTATAAATACTTTAATCTATTCATTATTAAAAAATTTAGTCATATTAGATAATGAGGATATAGACAATAGAGATTTATTTTTTATTAAAAACTTAGGTAGTATCTCAGAATTACTTGCAGAAGAAAATGATTTCTATAGAAATTTTTCTAAAGAACAAAAAATAGATATTCCAAATATTAATAAAACAGAATATGAAAGAACTGTTTCTGAAATTTTAAAAATGATAGATCCATCTCTAGAATGGTTAGATTTCTATAATCAAATGAAATTGAAAAATAAAATTATATTTTTAGATGAGTTAACTTATAATAAAAGAAATAGATTAGAATATGAATTAGGAAGAAACTTGGATGAAATAAATGCTTGCTGCATCAAATATAGAAAAGGTATATTAATTATTTTAAATTCAAGAAAAAAATTAGATGCCATTCCTGCAACCATTCATGAACTTTCCCATGCAATAAGCTTTGGTAGTAGAGAAGAGTACATTGGAAAAACTACTAAGGAATATACCTCTATTTTCTATGAATTATTTTCAATGTTCTATTTAGAAAGGAACGGATATAAAACTGAATTGATTAATCAATTAATAGGAAACTTATTCCACATAATATATAAAAATAGACTATTTGTAAATAATATTATAAGATATATATTGAAATACATTAGTAATAATGGAATCAAAGAATCAGAAGAAATTAAGATAATTCAAAAACAAATAAGTGAATTAGAAACTGTTGAAAATGGAAATGAAAGTTTGATGAAATTCAAACAAGCTAATCCATTATTATTTGATGCAAAAAAACAATCTAATGTAAGAATAGATGCTTGTATTAATATAATAATTAGTAATAACTATTATAAATTTTATGAACTATATCCATATGTGGTAGGTAGTTTTTTAGCAAGAAAAGCTCTAGAAAACATGAAAATAGATAGTGAGAAGACACTTAAGACATTAAAAAATCATACAGATCATTTGAATGAAATAGATCCATATGATATATTTGTAGATTTAGGAATAGACACTCAATCGATAGGACTAAGACCAAGTAACGAACAAGAAAAAATGAATAAACATAAGAAAAATATAGAATAAAAGACAGCAATTTGTCTTTTTCTATATTTAATAAAATAAAAATAATAGCCTAATATAAAAAAATGTTATAATAAAATTGATATAAAAAATTAACAACAGATTATGAATATCCAACTAAAATTTAAATAAAAACTGATATAAAAGAAAGGAAGATGGGTATGGACTTAAATTTTAAAAATGAAAAATATAAAGAAAAAGCAATAGAAATAGCTAAGAAAAGTTCAGTAAACATAAAAAAAACATTAGAAAATGAAGATGCTTTTCTTGTTTTAATACATGGTATTTCAAAAGATGATTTAAGCAACTTATGCGAAAAAATATCCAAATATTATAATATATCCATAGAACAAGCATACGAAATAACTCAAAATAATAAAATTAAGGAAATTGAGTTATTGCCCTTAGCATACGAAATTTTATCGCAAGGGAAACACTTAGGCAATACTATAAATCCAAACACCACACTAAATACAAGTAGCTGGATAAGTCACTCCCTTTATACTGCTCTATTATCCTCTGAATTAGCAGAAATGATAGGTATAGATTCGAATTTTGCATTCAACTATGGCTTATTACATGATTATGGAAGAAAATATACTCATAATTTTAATCATGTAATAAGAGGCTTTGAAGAATTAATAAACCTAGGCTTAGAAGAAGAAGCAAAGGGATGCTTAACACATTCATTTATCAATGGAGGAAGATATTGCGATAATGAAACAGTAGCAGAAGGTTTCTATATCGATGAATTAGGAAAGGAAAGATTTCTAACAAACAAAAAACCAGATGATATATCTGATGTATTAAGTAAAAGTAACTATACAGAATATGATAACATATTAAACATTACTGATCTAATGGCAACTTCTAAAGGTATAGTAGCTCCTAAAATGAGAATTGATGATATTGCTACAAGAAGAAAAAATATAGATGCCTCATTAAACAGAAAGTATTTTCTAGCTTCATTTTCTAATCTACTATTAGATACTTTAAAGAAAATAGAAACAAATATTCCACTTTCTAATATTAATGAAAAAGCTCTTAATCTAGAAGAGATAAAAAAACACTTTGAATTAGTATCCGATGTTTTCTTTTATATTTATCAAGATGAAAAAAGAGATACACTAAAAAAGAAGAAAATACTAAATTGAAGTGTTTTTTTATTTATAATTACAATTTTGATTAAAAGTAGTAATAATATTCAATATTTTTTGAACCAATTGTTTCATTTTAGTGATGATACCATTTCGAAAAAACTTTTGGTCAGAAAATTTCTCTTCTAATTTCATAAGTTCTAACAAATATTGATTGAGTTGATAATAACTCTTCTTATCCCCCGTAATATGATCAAACCATCCCTCTATATCTTCTACATCTCCAGAAAGTCTTAAATTATTTAAAGTAGCTAGAAAAGTCTTATTATCCAAAATTGATTTCATTAAAGTATTCTCTAAATAATAAGCCTGAGAAGTATATTGACTTCCTGTTTCATGATTCAAAGAATAAATAGTAGTATTTAAATTAACATGATTAGGATCACTATAACACTTAATAATATTAATAATTTCTTCAGTTTGATTTGTATTTAAAATTTCTTCTAAAATATAAGAATCATCTTTCTTAATAGGACTTAAATCAGGAAGAGAGTACCTAGCATAAGTAAGACCTGTTCTTAAAGATAAAACATGTTCATCAATTAACATTTCTTTTTGATAAGAATTTACAGCATGATTAAACTCGTGAACCAAATTATCCATAAGTTGCACTAAAGAAACATTTTGATAATTTTGAATAACAATATATTTTACGGTAATAATTTTATCTTTCTCATAATGAGGAATACTAGTATAAAAAGCATAAGTAGTAGAACTAATCTCTTCACTAATCATAATTCTAACATTAGAAAAAGTATTAATAATCAGATTTTCTTTATAAATAGAGTATTTTGTAACAAAAGCTGGAATAATTAAATAAAGTAAATGCTTAATATTATCATCATATCCATACTTATCACTTATCTCATTGACCAAAGGAATATATTTGTCTACTAATCTAGAATCCATCTATCATCACCTATTGTAAGTATAACAAAAATAAGAAAATAAATCATCCTCTTTTTGTAAATAAAAAGGAACTCTAACTAGTAAGTCCCTTTCTAATATTAGATAAAATTGTGTTTTTAATCTCGTCGTCTGAATTCTTCCACATTAATTCAAATAAAACCCCAAGGCCAATCAAAGGATCTTCATCCCCTGATTCAATAGAAGAAGCAATAGATTTTTCAATATCCTCTACAGTATCTTCTTTAAAATTATTAATAATATACTTCCTAACATCAATATTATCCATCCGTATCACCAATTATAGTATAAGGAATTTTATAAAAAATATACTATAAATTAGATAATATTCTTTCTGTATTTTTAAAATTCAGTTTAGCAATTTCATTTAACTTATTCTTACCATATTTTTTTACAATCTGAGTAGCAACTTCATCTACACTTGGATTAGCCCCTTTAGGTAAAATCATTCCCAATTCATGAGATAACTTATCCATCTCTTTCAAAAAGATATATCTACTAATCAAAGAAGAACAAGCCACTGATAAGCATTGATCTTCTGCTTTGGTTAAAAAGAAGATATCCATAACTTTTTTAGTAGATTGATATATGTGACTAAAATAACTTTTTGGGGGTTCAAACTGATCAACAACAATATAATCATAAGAATATCCTTTAGATTTCATCTTATATAAAACTTTATTATGCAATATAGCCTTCATCTGATTCATATTCATATGTTTCATCTTATAGTTATTATATTCTAAATTGTTTAAAATAAAGGTATGATAAGGAATTTTTTTAATGATTTCTGGAACTACTTTTAATATTTGTTCATCAGTCATTTTCTTAGAGTCCTTTACCCTTAAATCAAGTAAGAAATCTATATTTTCCTTTGATACATAAGAAGCCGTAACAACAATAGGTCCAAAATAATCCCCAGTACCAACTTCATCAGAACCAATAGAATTAATACGAATTGGTAACACTTTAGTTGCGGTTTCCTTTTTCTCCTTATTTCTACTATCTGTAGTAATTGCTTTACCTGAATTAATTTTTTCAGTTTCTATCCAAAATTCAGAAGCAAGATCCGCATCATGCCCTTGAAATACAACCTTACCAGATTCATACATAGTAACAACTGTATCACCATCCTGAGCCTGAAATACTACATAAGGAGGAGTCTTTTCACGTTTTAAATCAAAAAAATATTCCTCCATCTGTTCTTTAGTTTTATCAGATATCTTTAAAGTAATTGTAGTCTGCTGCATTATAATCACCTCTTAATTCAATATTTTATCATAAATTTATTTATTTTTAAATAAATTTGTTATATAATAAAAATGAATGTTAGGAGGAAGTTAATGAATATCAGTTTAGTAGATTTAATTATCATCATAGTCATTGCCTTAGGAGGTTTAGTTGGATTTAAAAATGGAGCAATCAAAGAAGGAACCAAATTTTTAGGACTATTTATAGTAATTATAATATCCTTTCTTTTAAAAGATAAATTAATGATAGCTCTTTATGAAAACTTACCATTCTTTAACTTTTTTGGCTTTATCAAAGGAATAGATGCAATCAATATCTTGTTTTATCAACTAGTATCATTTTTAATTATTTTTATAGCCCTAATGTTTTTATTAAAAGTCTTAGTAGTTCTTACTGGACTAGTAGAAGTATTAGTAAAAATGACAGTATTCTTAAGCCTCCCATCTAAAATACTAGGTTTAGTCGTTGGTGTCATTGAATTTTATGTATATATTTTCATCATTTTATACATATTAAATATACCTATTTTTAATCTAAGTTATGTCAACGATTCTATGTTAGGAAATAAGATATTAAAAGAAACGCCAATATTATCACAATTAGTAGATGATACAGTATCCGTCTACAGTGATGTCTGGGAAATAGTAAAAAATAAAGATAATAAAGATAACAAAGAAATCAATAATCTTGTTTTAGCAACTTTACTAGATCATAAGTTAATTACTGTAGATAGTGCTAAAAAATTAGTAGAATCTAACAAAATAGTCATAAGCGATGAAACATTACTAGACAATTACAAAGAAAATAATAATTATTACAATGAATTAAAGGAGAGATATTATGGTAATTAATTATAATGGAGAAAATTTTAAAGAATTAACCAAAGAAAAGGTATTAGTAGATTTCTATGCTAATTGGTGTGGGCCTTGCAAAATGTTATCCCCATTAGTAGAGAAGTTAAGTAAAGAGATTAAAGTAATAAAAGTAGATGTAGATAAATATGAAAGTCTTTCTAGAGAATATGGTATCATGAGTATCCCATGTCTTATACTTTTCGAAAATAGTAAAGAGATAAAAAGAAATGTAGGATTCATAGAAGAAGAAAAATTAAGAGAATTTATTAAAGATTGATAAGTTCTCTTTTTTAATAATTAACCCATAAAAAAATAATTGTAAACAAATACGAAAACTTAAATTCACATACTAGTTTTTTTGTTATAATGAACTAGCAGTAGAGGTGATTATAATGAAAAATAAAATAGAAGAATTCTTAAACACTATAGGAATCAATGAAGACTATATGGAATACTTTAAAAACTGTTATGTAGAAAAAGTAATTATTAATAAAGAAACAAATAGATTCCATTTTATTTTTCATATAGATAAAATTCTTCCTATAAATGTATACGATGATTTATTAAATTCACTACGTGATGCTTTTCATTATGACATAACCATAGAATTAATTTATGAAGATAATAACTATACAAACATAGAAGAATATATCGACAGATTGATCAAAGAATATTCTAAAGAAGAATTAAGATATGGTGTCTTTAAAGAAAGAAAAATAACAGTAGAAGAAAACAAAGTAAATTTTCCCGTATATAACAAAATAGAAGAGTTAAACATAAAAAATATCAAGAAAGATCTAGAAACAAAACTAAAAAAATATGGTTTTATAAATGTAGAAATAAATATCAAATTAGAATTAACAAGTGATAAAGAACTACTAGAACAAATTGAAAAAGAAAAACAAGTAACAACTATACCAACTTTTAAAGAAAAAAATGTATCTTCCGAAAAAACAACACAAACTCCAGAAAAAACATATTATCGACCTAAAAAAAGTACAGAAGTAACAGAAATAAAAAATTTATTATATGAAACAGAAAATATAAATATTGAGATTCAAATATTTGGAATTGACTTATTTGAAGCCAAAAGTGGCTATAAAATATTTACCTTAAAAGTAACAGACTTCTCTGATAGTATGTATGCAAAGATATTCACCAAAGATGAAGAAGAATTCAAGAGATTAAAAGATTTACTTAAAGAAGGTAATTGGTATGCAATGTATGGAAGAGTAAAAGAAGATAATTTCTCTAACAATGAATTAGTATTTATGACAAGATTCAAAGATATCACTCCAATCGATGCCAAATTAGATTGGGTAAGGACAGATAAAAGTGAGGAAAAAAGAGTAGAATTACATGCTCACACGATGATGAGTCAAATGGATGGCGTTATGGATGAAATCAAATTAATCAAAACTGCTATCAAATGGGGCCATCGTGCAATTGCTATAACCGATCATGATGGCTGCCAAGCATTTCCACATGTCTTCAATGAAGTAACAGGATACAATAAAAAAGTTTTAGCTCCCTTTAAAGATAAGTTAAAAGAATTGAGTATTCAAAAGAAAGATAAAGAAGCATCAGAAGATGTATGTGGAGCAAAATTAATTGAAGAAGAAATGATCAAAGTAGAAAATGATATGAAAAATGCTCCAACCTTCAAAGCCTTATACGGAACAGAGTTAGAAATGTCTGATGACGTTCTTGATATTGTAGTAAATCCAACAGATGATGACATTTATTCATCTACTTATGTTATCTTTGATACAGAAACAACCGGATTTAACCCAGGATTACATGATACCATGATCGAAATTGGAGCCGTCAAAATGAAAGATGGTGCTGTGATTGAAAACTTTGATGAACTGATTAATCCAGGAGTATTAATTGACTCAGAAATAACAGAATTAACTGGAATTACTAACAATATGGTTAAAGATTGTCCAAATGAAGAAGTTATAACCAAAAAATTCAAAAGCTGGATAGGAGATTTACCATTAGTAGCCCACAATGCAAAATTCGATAAAAATATGTTAGAAAGTGCTTATCACAAATATAATCTTGGTTCTTTAAATAATACCATACTAGATACTATGATTATCTCTCAAATCATCAACAAAGACTTAAAAAGACATAACTTAACTGCTTTAACAAAAAATTATGGTATTACCTTTGAAGAAAATGAAGGACAAGCATCAGGAAGTCATCACCATAGAGCGGACTATGATGCTGAATTTACAGGCTATGTATTCTTTAAAATGTTAAAACAACTAGATAAAGACAAGATTAAGACCTTTAATGATTTAGCCGCTTTACCAACAGAGTTAGAAACCAATAAGTGGAGTCGTGAAAAGCATGTGAATATGATTGCTAAAAGTAGAGTAGGACTTAAAAATATGTTTAAACTAATTAGTTATGGCTCTACTAACTATTTAGTGAAAAGTGCAAGAGTGCCTAGACATTTGATCAATGAATTAAGAAGTGACTTACTAATAGGAAGTGGCTGTTACAATGGCGAAATATTTAATACAGCTCTAACTAGATGTGATGAAGATTTAGAAAAAACAATGCAATTTTACGATTACATAGAAGTACAACCTCCATCAAACTATGCACACCTAGTAGCAAGACACGATATCAATACAATGGAAGAAGTAAAATATGCCATAGAAAAAATTGTAAAGTGTGCCAAAAAAGCAGGCAAATTAATTGTCGCAACAAGTGATGCCCATACCTTAAATAAAGAAGATAAAATTTATAGAGAAATTATCGTTCATCAAAATGTCCCTGGAAAAGGAAGACATCCATTAGCAAGATATTTAAATCTTGAAGGATATAATACAATACCAGATCAATATTTTAGAACAACAGACGAAATGTTAGAAGAATTTTCATTTTTAGGTAGTGACTTAGCTCATGAGATTGTAATTACAAATACTAACAAAATAGCAGATTTATGTGGAGATTATGAAGTCATTATCGATACAGGAGGAATTCCCTTTTCTCCAAAAATTGACAAGTCGATCGAAACAGTAATTGACCTAGTTTATACAAAAGCAGAAAGTTGGTATGGGAATCCACTACCATTAAACATAGAAGAAAGAATTGCTAAAGAGTTATATGGAGATAGTGTTTTAGCTAGCATCAAATATTTAATGAGAGAAAGTGGTATAGAAGAAGGAGAGAAATTTGAGAAAGAGGCTTCCCAAAGATTACATGATACCATCTTTAAAGGGGACGATGAAGTAAGAAGAGTAGTTGCTGAAAAAATAAAAAAAACAAGTGATCAAGAATTATCGGAAAGTGATCTGAAAAAAATGGTATCCAAAGACTTAGGGGGTATTATAGGTGGAGGATTTGATGTAATCTATCTAATTGCTCAAAAGTTAGTAAAGCACTCAAATGATGAAGGATACCTAGTAGGTAGTCGTGGTAGTGTCGGTTCAAGCTTTGTAGCAACCATGATGGGGATTACTGAAGTAAATCCTTTAGCGGCCCATTATCGTTGTCCAGAATGTAAGTTCAGTATTTTTGAAAATGATGAAGGAGAGGCCTTAGGTGCTACTTATTCTTCAGGATTTGACTTGCCAGATAAAAAGTGTCCAAAATGTAAAACAAAAATGATTAAAGATGGACAAGACATGCCATTTGCAACCTTCTTAGGATTTAATGCTGATAAAGTACCAGATATTGATTTAAACTTCTCTGATTTAAATCAAGCTAGCGCTCATAATTACACAAAAGTATTATTTGGGATAGATAATGTTTACCGTGCTGGAACAATTGGAACTGTCGCTGAAAAAACAGCATTTGGATATGTAAAAGGATTCTGTGAAGATAGAAATATTAAAATGAGAAGTGCAGAAATTGAGCGAATTGCAGCAGGATGTACGGGCGTAAAAAGGACAACCGGACAGCATCCGGGAGGAATTGTCGTTATTCCTGGGTATATGGATGTATTTGACTTTACACCATTCCAATTCCCAGCAGATGATCCAACTAGTGCATGGAGAACTACTCACTTTGATTATCATGCAATTGATCAAGATGTACTAAAATTAGATATTTTAGGCCATACGGATCCTACTCAATTAAGATTAATTCAAAATATAAGAGGTGTACCGGTTGTAGATGATGTACCACTAGATGATAAAGCAACAATGGGAATCTTTTTATCGCCAGAACCACTAGGAGTAACAAAAGAACAAATTATGAATGAAACAGGAACACTAGGAATTCCAGAATTCGGAACACCATTTACAATAGGAATGTTAGTTGACACAAAACCGACAACCTTCGCTGAATTAATTAAAATATCTGGTCTATCTCACGGAACAGATGTATGGTTAGGAAATGCTCAAGAATTAATTAGAAGTGGAACAGTGGCATTTAAAGATGTAATTGGCTGTCGTGATGATATTATGGTATATTTAATGTATCATGGATTAGAGCCATTGAAAGCTTTCAAAATCATGGAATTTGTGAGAAAAGGAAAAGCAAGCAAAGATAAAGAAACATGGAAGGGACATGTAAAGACAATGCAAGACGCTGGAATAGAACCATGGTTTATTGATAGTTGTGCTAAAATAAAATATATGTTCCCGAAAGCCCATGCTGCAGCTTATGTTATTAGTGCTTTTCGTATTGCATATTATAAAGTACATTATCCTGCTATCTATTATGCAACATATTTTTCCACAAGATTAGATGATTTTGATATTGTTGCTATGATGAAAGGATATAGCTCTATTAAAAGTAAAATAGAAGAAATTAATAATAAAGGATTTGATGTAACCAATAAAGAAGCATCCCTTCTAGAAACCTTAAAATTAGCTCTAGAAGCAACCGCAAGAGGAATTATATTTGGTTCTATTGATATTATGAAAAGTGATGCCAAAAACTTTATTATCGCAGATGATGGTGTAACCTTAATTCCACCATTTAGAGTAATTGATGGATTAGGTGGAACCGTTGCTCAAAGTATTCAAGAAGAAGCTTCAATTAGACCATTTATTTCTATTGAAGATTTTCAAAAAAGATGTCATGTATCCACAACACTTGTAGATAAAATGAAAGTTATGAATTTATTTGGTGACTTGCCTGAATCAAGTCAATTAAGTTTATTTTAAAAAGGGTGGTAAAAATATGCGAGAAATGATTATAAAAGAATTTGAACAAAATCCTAATGAATATCAGATATTGACAATAGAAGAAATAAAAGAAAAATTGAATGAATTAGATATAACTTCTATATGTTTAACAGAAAAAGGATACATTAATTTGCAAGATAAAGTGATTACAAGCGTGTATACTGATAGAGAACATCCAATAGTTTTTAAAAAGGATTCATATTTTAATTCATTAATGATAAATCCAGAATGGTATATTGAAAATAAAGAAGAAGCAAATGAATTAATTAGATATATCTGTAAAAATACAGACAGAAACGATTTTTTTATTAGAGATTCTATTCTTATAGATGATAAATTAATTGAAAGTATTTGTCAAAATGAATCCTTAAAAGAAATTTCTTTAGCTGAATTTGATGAAAAAACTAAATATCTGTTATCTCAAAAACATTATGATATGTTGAAAAAATCAAAAATAGAAAAAGTAGAAACTTCTGGTGTAGAAAAAGAGTTAGAGGAAAATTTTGATCCAATTATTGAATATAATCAAAGGAATTTAATAAGCTATTATAAATATCAAGAATTACACGATGTAAAAGAAAAACCAATTGTTATACATGAAACATTAACTCAAGAAGAGTTAAAAAACTTCAGATACTTAAATCCTAATAATACTATAGAGTTTTGGGATGATAGTTATTTAGATATTAATATTGTGATTGATAGGTTAAAAGAATTAGGACTTGAAAATAAAATTGTAATTGATTTTGAGAAGAAAGAAGTATTTAATGAATTTTTATTGAGTCACTCAATCACTTGGAATAATATATATATAAAGTCAGATGGTATGGAAATAACCTTAAAAGATTATTTAAGATTTGAAAAACAATTGTATGAAATGATAGAACCTGCTAAAAACTTATCTTCATTTGAAAAATATATTTATGCATATAATGTGGTAAAGAAGTTTAAAAAGTATAAAGAAAATGATGAAGATAAAATGGCTGCTAGAAATTTGTATCGTATATTAGAAAATAAATATATGGTATGCGTAGGTTTTGCAAATATGTTTGGGGACTTATTAAATAAACTTGGTATACCTAATAAAGATTTGTCTGTATCTGTAGATACTTCCTACGATAATGCTTACAAGGGTGAAGAAGATGTTGAAGGAATAGAGAAATCTGTTGAAAAAGGTGGACACGCTAGGAGATATGTATATATAAAAGATGAGAAATATGGAGTTGATGGTTTTTATATAACTGATCCAACTTGGGATAATGACTTGGAACAAGATTTATATAATCATATGGTTCTTACAAGTGAAGAAGTGACTAATGCTAGAAGATATATATGGTCAAATAAAAATAATTCAAGTGAATTATTAAATGTGAACAATATAGAGGAGTTTTATAAAAAAATCAATTTCTTATTAGATAGAAAAGGTACATCTTTTTATGCTCACAATACAATAAAAGATGTTATGATAGATTTAATCAATATTGAACTTTTACCATTAGATAAAACTTTTATAGAGATGCTTAAAAATAAATATTCATTTATTGGAGAATATTCTTGGCCGGAAGATGTATCTGATTTGATTTATGATTTAGGAGAATATATAGTTAGTCATGTAAATAAAGAAATATCAGGTAGTACAATTATAGAAGCAGTATCAAATGTATATAAAGAAGCATATGGATTTGATGAGGAGGAAATGAAAGTGATACTTCCAAAAATCATAGAGGAAAATAAGAATAGGCAAGAAAAGGTATTTCCAAAAAGATATAGAATTGATGAATTTGGAAATAAAGAAGTAATAATGAATGAAAATAATAAATTTGATATTGAAGTGGAATCTAAGACGATGTAGGGTGGTAGTATGCAGAAAGAGATAATTTTAATTCAAGCTGCTATGGAAGTAGAATGTAGTAATATTTTGGATAAGTTAGATGATGTAAAAGAAATAGGAATTCAAGGATATAAATATTATGAGGGGTTGTTACAAGATAAAAAAATAGTGATATCTTTATCTAAAGTAGGATTGATTCATGCATCTGCGTCTTTGTCATTAGCAATTTCTAGATTTAACCCAAGTATTATTTTAAATATTGGAATTGCCGGGGCAACTTCTGAATATTTACATACAAGAGATATTGTAGTAGGTGAGAGTGTTATTAATATTAATTCCTATAGAACTCCATATAAAAAGAAAGATGAAGGAAGTCATTCTGATGAATGGGAACTTGTTACTTTTTTAAGTGGTGAAGAGGATAGATTGATAGAGGAGAAAGCTAATTCTAATTTACTTAAATTAACTAAAGAGATATTTGATAGTGATAATGTTTATTATGGAACGATAGGCAGTGGAGATGTTTGGAATAAAGAAATAGATAGAATTGTATTTTTAAATCAAAACTATCACATTTTATGTGAAGATATGGAGTCTATTGCTACATATACGATTGCTAATAAGTGCGGTATTCCAGTATTATCTATTAAGATGATATCTGATAATATCTTGACTAATGAAGAATATGATAGAGATGTTGGTTTATATTTACAAGATTATATGATGAAGTTTTTATTAAAAATAATAAGGTGATGTTTTTGTAGTATCACCTTATTATTATTTTCTTCTTCAATATAGGATAATTGTACATTACAAAACTCGAGCAAAATGCTCGAGTTTAATATCAATAATGGTGTCCCGCTGGGGATTTGAACCCCAGACCCTTTGATTAAAAGTCAAATGCTCTACCGACTGAGCTAGCGGAACATAAATAATAGATTGGTTGCCCCGGCTAGATTCGAACTAACGAGTGCCACAGTCAAAGTGTGGTGCCTTACCGCTTGGCTACGGGGCAATCTATTAAAGTGGTGGAAGGGGATGGATTCGAACCATCGAACCCGAAGGAACAGATTTACAGTCTGCCGCGTTTAGCCACTTCGCTACCCTTC
>CACXEZ010000119.1 GCA_902766815.1 uncultured Erysipelotrichaceae bacterium
CAAGATTTTGAACTTGACAATTATGTACTTGCTAATGATAGGAGGTATTACAGATATAATTATGAAATTAATAATATTTATTACTGTCCTAATTTAGAATATGCTCTTATGGATTTTTTGAGTTATTGTGAGGAGGTTGAAATATTGGATGTACCACAGTTAGAAAATCTTGAACATTTATTTAAAAAAAATAAAAAATTAGTAAAAACTAAGAGTAAATAAAATATATTTGGAAAAGGTATTGTCATTTTTTTGAATAATAGGTATAATGAATAATGAAAAAGAAAGGTGAAGAAAATGGACAATACATATAAGATTACAACTCATAGTGACCAAGAAACAATTGAGGTTGCACAAAATATTGAATCAGAGAAATTTCCTAATATGGTTATTTGTTTGAATGGAGATTTAGGAAGTGGCAAAACTGTTTTTGCAAAAGGTTTTGCTAGCGCTATGGCAATTGATGAAATTAGTTCTCCAACGTTTAATATTATTAAGGAATATGTTGGGGAGTTACCACTTTATCATATGGATGTTTATCGTACTAATGGTAAGGTTGATAATTTAGGATTAGAAGAATATTTTGATAAGGGAGGAGTTACCATTATAGAATGGGCTGAGATGATTGAAGATATTCTTCCTCCAGAAAGATTGGATATCACTTTTAAGATTACTGGTGAAAATACTAGAGTTATGGTGATACAGCCTTATGGAGATGAGTATATTAGAGTTTGTGAGGATGCTTTATGATTACGTTATTTATAGATACATCATCATCTGATGTATCTATTGCTGTTTTAAAGAGTGAGGTTATACTTTCTAGCGTTACTAAAAATATTCCTAATAAGCATTCTGTTTATACAGTCAGATTTATAGAAGAGTGTTTAGAACAGGCAAACGTAACTCCAAAGGATGTTAAAAGAATTATGGTAGTTGTTGGACCTGGATCTTTTACGGGACTTAGGATTGGAGTTACGATTGCTAAAGTTTATTCTTATATAGAAGGGGCTCAAGTTATTCCTGTTTCTTCTTTAAAAATGAGAGCATTATCTGTTTCACATGATTATTGTTTATCTTTAATTGATGCTCATCACTCTCATTATTATATTGGTTTATATGATAAAGATAATCATGAAGTGGTAAAGGAGCATTTTTCTTGCAAAGAGGAAGTTTTGAAACTGATCGATAAATATCATCCTTTTATTGTTAGTGATTGTAGTGGTAATATAGATGATATTAGTTATTCTAAACAAGAGTTAGATATTGGCAAGATAGTAGAGTATTATCAAGATATGGAATCTGTAAATCCTCATTTGGTGAATCCTAATTATTTAAAGTTGCCTCAAGCTTTAGAGGATCTTCATGATTAGGGAAAGAATTTTATTAGAAGATGCTAATCCTTATGCTAGAAAGTTAGAATATTGTGATGAGGATAGGGTAGTTGGATATTTAGATTATTCTTTGATTTATGATAGGATTGAGATTGATTATTTTTTTGTTGAAGAAGATAGTCGATGTCAAGGAATAGGTACAAAGTTACTTAGTTATTTGGTAGTGGTTGCGATTAATGAGCATGTTGTTAATATGACTTTAGAGGTCAGACGAAGTAATGAAGTAGCTAGGGAATTATATCGAAAATTTGGTTTTCGTGAGGTTGCTTTAAGAAAATTTTATTATGGGGATGAAGATGGTATTTTAATGGAAAAGCAGGTGATGTAGATGCGAGATTTGTATTGTTTAGCAATAGAGTCAAGTTGTGATGAAACTAGTATGAGTATTATTAAGAATGGTACTATTGAAATTAGTACTGTTGTGGTTAGTCAAATCGATATTCATAAAAAGTTTGGAGGAGTTGTTCCTGAGATTGCTAGTAGGAGTCATATTGAGAGTGTAACAATTGTATTGGATGAATTGTTAGAAAAATCTCATATGAAATTAGAAGATATTGATTTTATTGGAGTAACGTATGGTCCAGGTTTGATTGGTTCTTTATTGGTTGGTGTAGAATGTGCTAAAACAATATCTTTAGTTACTGGGAAACCTTTGGTTCCTGTTCATCATATTGCGGGACATATTTATGCTAATAATTTAAAAACAAGGTTAAAGTTTCCACTTGTCGCTTTAGTTGTTAGTGGGGGACATACTGATTTAGTGTATATGAAAGAAGATTATTCTTTTGAAAGAATTGGATCTACTTTGGATGATGCTGTGGGAGAAGCTTATGATAAGGTGGCTAAAATATTAGGACTTGATTATCCTGGTGGACCTATCGTGGATGAGCTTGCTCATCAGGGACATGATACTTATGATTTACCTTATCCACTTAATGATGATAGTTATCATTTTAGTTTTAGTGGTATTAAAAGTGCGGTTGTTAATTTGGTTCATAATGAACATCAAAGAGGAAAAGAGATTCGAGTGGAGGATGTTTGTACCAGTTTTCAGAATAGGGTTGTTCATGTGATTACTAAAAAGACCAGAAGTGCTATTTTAAAATATCAGGTAAAACATTTTGTTATGGCTGGTGGTGTTGCTGCTAATCGTGCCTTAAGGGAAAGTTTGATGCAAATGACTAGTGAGATTGGGGTAGAGTTTTGGGCACCAGAAATAAAGTATTGTACGGATAATGCTGCGATGATAGGTGCTGCTGCCTATTATGCGTATCTTAAGGGTATTAGAAGTGATTTAACATTAAATGCTAAGGCGATTGATAGTTTATACACGGAAATAGGAGAGTGATATTATGACGGATTTAGAAGTGGCTCGCAGTGTTTGTCCTAAAGATATGAAAGAGGTTTATGAAAAGGTAGGATTAAATGATGATGACATTGAAATGTATGGGAAGAATAAAGCTAAAATTTCTAGAGAGTTAACTTCTTCTAGAAAGGGAAAGTTGATTTTAGTGACGTCTATTAATCCTACTCCTTATGGAGAGGGAAAAACGACAGTATCTATCGGACTTAATGATGGACTTAGAAAGATTGGTGCTAATTCGATTGCTGTTTTAAGAGAACCTTCTTTAGGACCTGTTTTTGGTATTAAAGGTGGGGCGACTGGCGGAGGATTTGCTCAAGTTATTCCGATGGAAGATATTAATTTACATTTTACTGGAGATTTTCATGCTATTACAACGGCTAATAATTTAATTAGTGCTGCTATTGATAATCATCTTTATTTTGGAAATGAATTACATTTGGATGAGAAGAGAATTCTTTTTAAGAGAACTATAGATTTAAATGATAGGGCTTTAAGAGAAGTTACGCTTTCTTTAAGACAGGACTATTTTCAGATAACGGCTGCTAGCGAGATGATGAGTATTCTTTGTATGAGTCGTGATTTGGAAGATTTGAAAAAACGTGTTGGTAATATTTTGATTGGGTTTAGTAAGGAAGATAAGGCTATTTATGCTAGAGATTTAAAAGTAGAGGGAGCAGTTAGTGTTCTATTAAAAGATGCTATTAAACCTAATTTGGTGCAAAGCTTAGAGGGAAATCCAGTTATTATTCATGGGGGACCTTTTGCTAATGTGGGACATGGATGTAATAGTATTATTGCTACTAATTTAGGATTAGAACTTGCAGATTATGTAGTTACAGAAGCAGGATTTGGATCGGACTTAGGGGCTGAGAAATTTTTTGATATTAAATGTAGATGTGATCATTTAAAACCTGATTGTGTTGTGATTGTGGTTACTATTAGGGCATTAAAACATCATGATATTACTTCAGAAAATGATTTAAAGAAAGGTCTTTCTAATGTAGAGGTACATATTAAGAATATGTTAAAGTATACGAAACATGTTATTGTTACTTTAAATCAATATGAGGATGATAAGAAGGAAGAGATTGATTTAGTACGTGACTTTGTGATGGATATGGGAGTAGATTTTGTTGCTAATGATGTTTATCGTCATGGAGGAGAAGGGGCTATTCTTTTGGCTCGTCACGTTAAGGATATGTGTTCTTGTGATAATGATTTTCATTTGTTATATGATAGTAATATTAGTATTGAGGAGAAGATTAAAAGAGTTTCATTAGAAATTTATAGAGCTTGTGGAGTAGTGTATCAAGAAGGGGTGAAAGAAAAAATTAGAAAGTTAGAGGAGTTAGGATATCAAAATTACCCTGTTTGTATTGCTAAAACACAATATTCTATTAGTGATAATCCAAAATTATTGGGGTATCCTAAAGACTTTTCTGTTACGGTTAGAGATGTCGCTGTATCTAGTGGGGCTGGCTATATTATTGTATATTTGGGAAATATTATGACCATGCCAGGTCTTGCTAAACATTCTAATTATATTAATATTGATATTAATTCTAAGGGAGAAATTGAGGGATTATTCTGATGTATGTTTATCTTCATCTTCCTTTTTGTAGTTCTATTTGTTCTTATTGTGATTTTCCTAAGGTATTGTATGATAAGAAATATATTGATAGGTATTTAGATTGTTTAGAGGAAGAAGTTAAAAGTCGCTACCTTGATGAAGAGGTAGTATCTATCTTTATTGGTGGTGGTACTCCAACGGCCCTTGATGATTATGAGTTAGAAAAGTTATTGAAAATTACTAAGATTTTTCAAGTGAAAGAGGAGTATGAGTTTACTGTTGAATCTAATGTAGAGAGCTTGACTGAGGAAAAAATTAAGTTATTAAGAGAATATGGAGTTAATCGAGTTAGCTTAGGAGTACAATCGTTTCGGGAAGAAATTTTGCGAGAATTAAATCGACATCATGATCAGGCTATGGTAAAAGATGTGGTTTATCAATTAAAGAAGTATGGTATTCAAAATATTTCTATGGATTATATTTATGGAGTGGATTCTTTTGTTGATGGTGTAAGGGAAGATATTCAAATGTTTTTAGAATTAGATATTCCGCATATTTCTTGTTACTCTTTGATTGTTGAAGATGGTACTCTTTTAAAGATAAGAGGTTTTCAAAATATTGATGATGAGATAGATAGAGAAATGTATCAAATGATAGAGAGAATGTTGGAAGAAAAAGGTTATATTCATTATGAGATATCTAATTATGGAAAAGAGGGATATTTTTCTTGTCATAATTTAAATTATTGGAATAATGGCGAGTACTATGGATTTGGCCTTGGGGCTGTTAGTTATTTAGATTCTATTAGAAGGATGAATACTAGAAATTTATCTAAGTATTTAGAGAGGGAATATTTATATCAGGAAGAGAAGGAAGATATGGATATTAGAATATCTAATGAGTTTATTTTAGGCTTTAGGAAATTAGAGGGAATACTTATTTCTTCATTTTATCAAAAATATCAAAAGGATATTATGAAGTGCTATGATGTGGAAGAGTTAATTCATATGGGATTATTAGAGATTGTTGATGGTTACTTAAGAATACCTAAAAGATATATTTATTCTTCTAATGATATTTTAGTTCATTTTGTATAGGGTAATCTAGTAGTTTAATACTCTTTACAAGAAAATAGATTTTTACTATAATGATTTTGGAGGTATATGGATAATGGGAAGAGAGTTAAGAAGAAAAGAAGAAAAGAAAAATAAGATTAAGAAAAATATTAAAAATCATGAAAATTTAGATACTTCTATTAAGGGAATAACTATTTTAAAGGTTTTTGGAGGAATAGTATTAATTTTATTAGTTGTATATTATGCTGTAGCTGTATTTATTACAAAAGAAATTGATTTTTCTAATAAAAGTAATAGTGGTACTAGTGATAGTTCTTCTACTAGTAGTGTATCTAATCGAATTTTAGCTTCTAATATTTTTAATCAGAAGGAAGAGGTATATTATGTTTATTGTTATAATTTTAATGATGAAGATAATGTAGTAGGAGATGCTGTTAATAGTTCTAGTGATAAAAAGATTTATCGATTAGATACTGGAAGTAGTTTAAATAGTAAATATGTAGTAGATGATAGTGGTAATAGGAGTGCTACTGGATTGGATGATTTAAAGATTAGTGATCCAACTTTACTTGCAATTTCTGGTGATTCCATTGTAGGATATTATGAAGGAAAGAATGAAATTATTCAATTTTTAAGTGAGTAGTAGTAGTTTTATGAAGATTAGGTTATATGTAGACTTTGATGGGGTTATTTTAAATACTATCGAGGTAAGCTATCAAAGAATTAAAGAAAAGTATGGAGATAAGACAACATATGATGATTCTATTCAATTTTATCAAAAGTTAGATTGGGATCAATTTTTGAATGAATGTACTCCTATTAACCATAGTATAGAAAATTTAAAGAAATTGATTGATTCTGGATTGTATGATGTTACTATTTTAACTCATGTTTTAACTTTACATGAACAAGAAGCTAAAGAAAGATATTTAAATACAAATATTCCAGGATTAGATGTTATTTTTGTTAAGAAACCTGCTCCAAAGTGGACAACTGTTGATTCTGCTGGAGCTATTTTGGTAGATGATTATTCAAAAAATTTAGATGATTGGCAGGAACATGGAGGTATTTCTATTAAATTTTCTTTAAAGAATAAGACATATGATTATTTGTCTATTAAAAATTTAGAAGAACTGATTCATCTTTATCCAGAGTTATTGAAACAAGTTGAAAATAAAAAAAGTAAGGTTAAGAAAAAGTAAATGGAAGAAAAGTATTATAAGACTTTTCTTCCCTTTAATTATTTTTTGCGTTATAACAAGCAATATTAAAATAATTATATTGCTTTTTTGTTTATAAAGATTTTTTTGGATGATGTTTTTGTTACGTGTATAATTATTTGTTAATAAAAACTGAAGAAGTATATTGTATGTTAATTTTTGTAATTTTTTTCATTTTTTTGTAAAAGTAGGAAGGATTTTGTCATTTAAAAAGCGAATAATATAAGTAGAGGAGGTAAAAGAATGAAAAAAAGTTTAATTGTTCTTCAAGATGGTTATAAAGAATGTGGAGCAGCTTCTTTATTATCTATTATTCGCTATTACAATGGTAATGTTTCAATGAGTAGATTGATAGAACTTACTAGTACGGATCAAGATGGAACAGATTTTTACCACTTAAAATTAGCATCAGAAGAGATTGGGCTTGAGGCAGTTGGATGTCAAGTAGATAGCTTTAATCGTTTAAAAGAAATTCATAAGCCCTTTATTTGTCAAATTATTCAGCATCATTATGAACATTTTGTTGTTGTGTATGAGATAAGAAAAAATAAAGTTATTTTGATGGATCCAGCATGTGGAGAGAGAAGTTTGTCTAGGGAAGATTTTGAATTGATATGGACAAGCTATGTGATGATTTTTTCTCCTGCTAAAAAACTTATTTCTTATAAAGAAGAAAAATGTTTGAATGAAATTATTAAGAAGACAATTCAAAATAATAAGAGTATTGTCCTCAATATCCTTTTTCTTTCTATAATATTCATGATAATGTCTTTCTTTTGTGCTTTATATTTTGAATTTGTACTTGATTATGTTTTAGATACTGTATCTAGTAATTTACTTGTTATTACATTTATCTTTGCTATTTTATCTATTATAAAGTGTATTGCTAATTTTTTTAGGAATGAATTACTCATTTATTTGAATCAAAAAATTGATTGCTCTATCTTATTTTATACTTTCCAAAAAATCCTTTTACTTCCTTATAGTTATTACAAGAATAGAACAACTGGTGAAGTTATATCTAGGATCAATGATTTAATTTTTGTTAAAAATGTTTTAAATAAAATTATACTCACTGTATTTTTGGATTTAGTTGTTTGCTTTAGTTGTAGTATTATTTTGTTTTTTAGAAATACAAAGTTGTTTCTATTACTTGTTATAATTATTATCATTTATGTATTCATTTTTTATCTATTTAGACCTAGATTAAAAAGATATACTGAGATGAGTCAAAATAATTCTGCTAAATTAAATTCTTATTTAATTGAAACTATTAGTGGATTTGAAACAATTAAAAATATGCATTTGGAAAGTGTTGTGAATTGTAGGATAGAAGAACTTTATTTAAAGTCATTAAACGATAGTTTTCAATATGATAATATAGGTAATTTAGAACTGTTTATGAAGGATATTGTTTCATTCATAGGAATATTGCTGGTGCAATTTTTGGGCTTTTCCTTTGTGATGAATGGACAGATGTCTTTTGGTAGTTTGTTAACATTTACTTTTCTTGCAAATTATATTTTAGAACCTATTAATCATATTTTGGATTTAAATAAAGAATATTTTTATGCTGCTAATTCTATTAGAAGAGCAAATCATTTATTTGAAATAGAAAGTGAAAACTTAAATAAAACAACTAACTTTGTTTTAAAGGGAAATATTTTTATTCATCATTTATCCTTTTGCTATAAAGAAGATCAAAAAATACTTAATGATGTTACTGTTCGGATTCGTGAAGGAGAACGTATTATGATATTAGGATCCTCAGGCAGTGGTAAAAGTACGATATTAAAATTATTATTGAAATATTATCATGTTCATCGAGATAGTATTTATTTAGATGGGATTGATTTGAATGATTTTTCGATTTCTAATGTTAGAGAGCAAATTTCTTGTGTTTCTCAAAATGAATTTTTATATCATGATACTATTAAGAATAATATTGTTGCGAATCGGAGAGTAACAGATGAAGAATTTTTAGAAGTAGCAAGATTGACATGTGTGGATGATTTTGTTAAAACAATGTTTCTTGGGTATGATACGAAGTTAGAAGAGAATGGTCTAAACTTATCTGGTGGTCAAAGGCAAAGAATTGTATTAGCGAGAATGCTCCTAAAGGCTAGTAAAATTATGCTTATTGATGAAGGATTAAATGCAGTAGATATTGATTTGGAGAGAAAGATTCTCAAAAACATCTTTTCTAAGTATTGTGATAAAACTATTATTATTGTATCTCATCGCACAGAAAATTTAGATCTATTTGATCAGATTATTCAACTTAAGAAGGGTGAAATAGTA
This sequence comes from uncultured Erysipelotrichaceae bacterium, assembly GCA_902766815.1. The sequence goes on from CACXEZ010000119.1 coordinate 8,925, forward strand.
GATGAATTTTGTTATTCTAAGGAGATAAGTATATGATTGATCGATATATTATTTTACATCGAAAGCCTAGAGTTTTGATGAAGGTATTTATTTTTAATATATTTTTATTAACAGGATTGGTTATCTGGGGTATTAATACGTTCATGTATCAAAATTATTTTCAAGTTCACTCCCAAGTCTTAAATCTAAACTCCTATTACTTTCTAGAAGTATTAATACCAGTAAAGGAGGTTAATACAGTAACTTATCAAAACAAATTATGGATAAATAAAAAGGAATACCATTATAGGGTTATTGATCAAGGTAATAATATTACTTATTTAGATGGTGATAACTATCTCACTTTATACTTAGCAGTAGATGATTTAGAAAAGATGTATCAAATTAATGGCTATCATATTGATATTAGAATAGCCAAGGAGAAAGAAACTATTTTTCAAATACTTAAGAATAAGGAGGAAGTATAATGAGTGGCATTTCAAATGAACAAATGAAACAAGTTAGAGGAGGTTCTATCAATTGGGGACTAATGGCAGGAATTAGTGCGGTAGCATCTTTTGTCATTGGTATATTTGATGGATGGACAAATCCTAAAAAATGTAATCGCTAAAAAGAAAGGAGAGGGTTAATGTGAAAAAATTACAAAAAGATGATATGAAAAAAATTAAAGGCGGTGCTGGTTTTACAGCTACTATGCTAAATGCTTTTGTTAGAACTGTATCCACTATGTTTTCTGTTGGACAAGCAGTTGGTTCTGCCATCAGGAGAGCTATTAATGGAAGTTATTGTTAATTTTAAAAAATGGGTGAATCATTTAAATGATTTGCTCATTTTTCTTTTATTTGCTATAATGGAGTCGAGAAATGTGAATGTAAAGTTTGGAGAGATTTTCATGATTTTAGAAAAATTATCACTAGTACCCCATCATCCAGGGTGCTACTTAATGAAAGATAAAAATGGAGTTATTATTTATGTTGGTAAATCTAAAAATTTAAAGAACCGTTTAAATTCTTATTTTAAGTCTAGTCATACTGGTAAAACAGCAATGTTGGTTAGAGATATTGTTGATTTTGAATATATATTAACTTCTTCTAATTTAGAAGCTTTGCTTTTAGAAATTAATTTAATAAAGAAATATGATCCTAAGTATAATATTTTGCTTAGGGATGATAAATCATATCCTTATATAGAAATTACTAATGAAAAGATATTTAGGTTATTAGTAGTTAGAAATCCTAATGTGAAAAAAAAGAGAGATACTAAATTATTTGGGCCATTTCCTAATGTAACGGCAGCTAGGAGAGTCGTAGATTTAATTAATCGAATTTATCCTTTGAGAAAGTGTCGTACTTATGAAAAAAAGGTATGTTTATATTATCATATTCACGAGTGTTTGGGCTATTGTGAATATGAAGTTGATGAAGAAATTATGAAAAATATGCGTAATGAGATTATTTCATTTTTAAATGGCAATCATGCAGTGGTAACGGAGAAGTTAAAACATATGATGGAAGAAGCTTCTTCTAAGATGCAATATGAGAAAGCTTTGGAATATAAAGAACTTTTAGATTATATTGCTATTACATTAGAAAGACAAAAAGTAGAACTAGATGATAATTATGATAGGGATATTATAGGTTACTATATGGAAAAGGGATATCTTTCAATGCAAATATTATTTATTCGTGGTGGGAAATTGTTAGATCAGAAACAGGACTTATTTCCAATGATAGATATTTTAGAAGAAGAAGTTACTACTTATATTTCGAAATTTTATGATAAACATAAGATACATCCACACGAGGTGTTAGTTCCTGAATTTATTGATAAAGATATGTTAAGGGAAGCTTTTCAAATTAACTTTGTTACACCTTTTAAAGGTAAAAAGAAGAATATGATGGATTTGAGTAGTGAGAATGCCAAAAACTATTTGAATGAGCAATTGATGCTAGTAGAAAGAAATGAAGAGAAGACATTGGGGGCTATTCATGAATTAGAACAGGTTTTAGGGATTGATGATATTAGTAGAATTGAACTTTTTGATAATGCTCATCTCTTTGGTACCTTTAATGTATCTGGTATGGTTGTTTTTATTGATGGAAAACCGGCGAAAAATGAGTATAGAAAATTTAAAATATCTATTGATACTAATGATGATTATGGAACTATGAGAGAAGTTATTTATAGAAGATATTTTAGAGTTTTAAAAGATCATTTGACTATGCCTGATTTAATTATTGTTGATGGTGGAGTTGGACAATTAAATGTAGCAAGAGAAGTTTTAACATCTTTAAATTTAAATATTCCCACGGTCGGACTTAAAAAAAATGATAAGCATAATACTTCGGAATTGATTGGTGGAAAAGAAGGAGAAGTTATTTCTATTGATAAGAAAAGTAATCTTTTCTTATTACTTACTAAGATGCAAGATGAGGTACATAATTTTACAATTAGTTATCATCGTCAAATTAGAAGTAAAGGATCTTTATCTAGTATTTTGGATCATATGGAAGGAATTGGTGAAGTAAGAAAGAAAAAATTACTTAAAAAATATAAAACTATATCTAAGATGAAAAATGCATCTTTAGAAGAATTAGAAGAAATTTTACCAAAAAATGTGGCAATTCAGTTTCAAAAATTCTTAAATCAGAGTGATTTTTTAGAAAAATAGTTAAATTTTTCAGAATATTTGCTTAAAGTAAAGAAAATGTCTTGACAAGAGTAAACTAAGATGATACAATACTAAGCTAACAAAAGGGGGATTATGATGAAAAAATATTTTGAAAGATTTTTAAAATTGGTAATGTTATTTGTGGTAACATTATCAGCTACAACTGTTGTTAGTGCTGAAACGGCACCATCAAAGTTGACAATGACTTATTACAACAAGGCAAGTACACCAGTAAGTTTTCCAGCAACGTTTCATGTAAAGAAGACTACTGGCGGTAAGTATGCTTATTGTACTTATTATTCTAAAAGACCACCTGTTACTAGTGTATCATATACTAGAGGTAATCAAGTTAGTGATAATGGTATCAACTATATTTTAAAACAATCATATAATGCTAGTAATGATGATTCATTCTTTATTTATCAAACAGCATTATGGACTTATATGATTGATAAAGGAATTATGCCGGGTGCTTATTATGATTTAACTGTATTTAGATCAACTGTTAATAATAGTAGTTCAAGTACTGCTACTCAAATTAGAAATTTAGTTAGTAATGCTAAGAAAGCTAGTGCTAATGATACAAGTGCACCTACTATAAAATTAAGTACAAATGGGGTAAGTTTTAATTATAATTCAAGTAATGGAACATATGTTTCTACACCGATTACTGTTACTAGTTCTACTGGAAAGTATACGGTTTTGTTAAGTGGCGCTCCAACTGGAAGTAAGGCTAGTATTAGTGGAAATAAAGTGACAGTTACTGTTCCTCAAAATAAGATGACTAGTTTAAGTACTAAAATTACCATTACTGTAAGTAATAGTAAAGATGTTTATACTTCTTATTACTATAGTCCAAGTAATAGTGCTTATCAAACTATGGCTACTACATTTAAGGAAACTAAAACAGCTAAAGCAAGTGGAACATTAGTTATTAATAAGACTGTATCTGTTGATGTTATTAAGACTGATGAAGGTGGTGTAGCTCTTAGTGGTGCTACTATGCAGGTAGTAAATAGTAAGGGAGTAGCTGTTGATACTTGGACAACTGATGGAAATAAACATACTGTATCTGGATTATCAGAGGGTGTTTATACAGTAAAAGAAACAGCTGCACCTAAGGGATATGTCTTAAGTGGTGAAACTATTAAATTTACGGTTAATTCTGATGGAACGATTGTGAATAGTAATAATCAATCATTAAAATTAATTCAATTTAAGAATACAAAAACTTCTGTTACTATTAGTAAGCAAGATATTACGAATAGTAAAGAGTTACCAGGTGCTAGTCTAGTTATTAAAGATACAACTGGTAAGGAGATTGCTAAGTGGACATCTTCTTCTAAACCATATGTTATTAAAGGTTTAGCAGCTGGTACTTATACATTGACTGAAACTGTAGCACCAAATGGATATGTTTTAAGTACTGAAACAATTACTTTTAAATTAGATAATAATGGTAAATTATATGATGCTAGTGGTAAAAATGTTTCTAGTATTGTAATGTATAATAAGCCAGTAGAGAAAAAGATTTGTATAAATGAAAATGGTAAATACTATGGTAAAGATGGTAGCGTAG
>CACXEZ010000120.1 GCA_902766815.1 uncultured Erysipelotrichaceae bacterium
ATGACTAACATAATAAAAACCAATCCCAAATACCAAACTAATAACGAATATAGTAGCAAGTAGTTCAATCAAAGTAAAACCTTTTTTGCCTTTTTTATTATTTGACAACCTTAATCACCTCCATATTTTACTCATATAGTTAGTTTATCATATAAAAAGATAACCATCAAGAACTTATTGCTTTTTTACTAAAAATCCATTATAATATGTATCAGGTGATAAGGATGAATAATAAGGGATTTACTTTAATAGAATTGCTAGCCGTTTTAGTCATTTTAACAGCAATTATGGGGATTGCTTTACCAAGCATAACATCTTCTATGGAAAGAACAAAAAAAGCACAAGATGACAAAAAAAAGAAGATGTTAGAGTCTTACGCAGAGATATATGTAACAGATCATAAAAATGCTGTTTATAAATCAATAGAAAAAATTGCTGAAGAAGTACCTGATAACATTTCTTGCTACATTACTTTCGAGATGTTAAGTGACTATCTACCAGATGATGCAACGATAGATTCAAATGGATCCAATATGACTGGATATATTATTTTTTCCAAACCAACATCTACAACTGAAGCAAAATACCAATATGAAAGTGGTAATGCGGAGAGTAATAAACGCTGTGATAAAACTTCATAAAAGAAAGTAGGTTAGAATGAACAAAATAGAAAAGATAATGAACGATATAGAAATGCTAAAAGTAATAAAATATCATGAAGAAAATATTTCTAGTAAAAGTGAATTTATCACTTTAAAAAAAGGATTTTACACTCTAAATAATGGTCACATCATCGATAGGGAAAGTGTTACTAAAAATATAGGCACAGGTGATGCAGCATGTATCTTTCCAGTAACAGAAGATGGTGAAATTTTAATAGTGATTCATCCTAGAGTAGTACTACCTACTAAAAATAAGGTTAGCATTGAAATACCAGCTGGATATATTGAAAGGGAAGAAGAATCAGTAAGTGCCGCCAAAAGAGAATTAGAAGAAGAAACAGGCTATACAGCTGAAAAAATAAAAAAAGTAGATAGTTATCATCCTTCTCTAGGTATCAGCGGGGAAAAATTGATTTATTCTTAGCATTAGGATGTAAAAAAACATCCAAACAAAATTTAGATAAAGATGAATTTTTAATATGTAAAAGTGTTACATCAGAAGAATTTAAATATCTTTTAGATAACTCTTACATTATGGATGCAAACGCCAAAATAGGATATTATCACTATTTAGAATATTTAAAGAAGGGATCAGAATGAAAAGAAAGAAAAAGAAGGCAAAGTGGAGAATGGTTCTAATGATAGTTATTTTTCTTATTCTTATATTAGGAGGAAGCATTACCATAATAAAAACTCTTAAAAATAATGATAATAATAACAAAGTACCTACTACAAAGAATATTCCAACAAAAACGGATGAAACAACTAACGAAAAAAAGACAAATGCTAATTTAGAAAAAGCTCCTAAAAATAATCAGGATTTTTTAAATTTAGAAGATGGTGAATATTTAACAGAAAAAGGATATACATTAAAAATTCAAGATAAAGTTGCTTATATCGATAATCATATCATAGTAAATAAGACCTATTCAGTTCCAAGTAACTATGAACCTAAAAATACAGAGAATCCAGTAACAGGAGAAAGATGTAACAACTGCCTTGAAAAAGAAGTAATGGAGTCATTTAGACTAATGCAAAGTGATGCAGCAAGTCTAGGTTTAAATATTTATATTGCCAGTGGATATCGTAGCTATATATATCAAGATAAATTATATAATAATTATGTTTCGATAAGTGGAAAAGAATTAGCTGACACCTACTCAGCCAGACCTGGACATTCAGAACATCAAACAGGATTTTGCTTCGATTTAAATAGTGTTGATGATAGTTTTGCCAATACTAATGAGGGAAAATGGATTAACGAAAATGCTGACCTTTATGGATTCATTATTCGCTATCCCAAAGCAAAAGAATCCATCACAGGATATCAATATGAGTCATGGCATCTAAGATATGTAGGAAAAGAACTAGCAAATAAACTACATCAAGATGGAGTTTGGTTGACATTAGAAGAATATTATGGTATTAGTAGTAGTTATGAATAATAAAGAAAGTGAGGTGAAGTAAATTATGGTCGAAAACGAATTTTTTTCTAAAGTATTTAAATGGTTTGGAATTGGACTATTAGTAACATTCTTAGTAGGATTTTTAGTTAGTACCAATACATCATTATTATATTTTATCTTTTCCGGATCTACATACTTAATTATCTTTGTATTAGAAATAGTGATCTGTATATGGCTAAGTGCAAAAATACATTCTATGGATGCCAATCTAGCAAAAGGACTATACATTGGATATACAGCTTTAACAGGATTAACTTTTTCCTCTATCTTTGTAGTCTACGAAATAGAAAGTATTATATGGATATTTTTAGCAACATCTATTGTATTCATTTGCTTTTCATACATAGGAAAGAAAATGAATGTTGATTTAAGAAAAATGGGTATCTACCTAATGGTGCTACTATTTGCAGTAATTATTCTGGAAGTCATTAATATATTTATAATGAATCAAACGTTAGATATGATAACTTGTATCATTGCTTTAGCCATATTTGTAGCATATGTTGCCTATGACATCAGAAAAATAAGTTATTATGATGAAACAGATAATATGGCCATTATAGGAGCATTTGACTTATACCTAGATTTCATCAATATATTCCTAAGATTACTAGAATTATTTGGAAAAAGAAAAGATTAGAATTCAAAAAAGAATTCTTTTTTCTTGTAAAATATCCCATTCTATGATAAAGTATCTAATTAGAAATGAGGAATATCATGAATGAAGAATTATTTAAAATAGAATTATTAAAAGCCAATAACAAAAAAGAAAAATTATATTACCTAAAAAAGAATGAAAAGTTTACTGGTGATTATGCTATTGTAAGAGCATTTTCCAAAAATAAAGATTTATTAAATACTTGGAAAGGAGTAATAGACAAGGAATTTAATACCATTATTAATTTTAAGCCTTGGAATAAAATAGAACTATTACCCAACAATCAACTTCTACTACAAGAAATGAATAATTCATCTATGAAAAGAAGAATCTTTACTTATCACATAGACTTAAATACTAGAAAAGCCATTTATCTATTTGGAAATTATAAAAAGATAAATGAAGAATTATTAATAATAGAATTATTTAACAATTCTCAAAAAGATTGTTCATCAAATTTAAAGGGATTTGCATTATACGATGTAAAGAAAGGATGCCTAACTTCTAATATTTTTCATGAGATTGGTAAATTCGAAGTGATTAACAATAAAGAAGTAGCACTCGCTAAAAGAAACTTAATCAATAATTCCAATTGTCCTTATCCCCTAGAAGTACTTTGTTATATAGATAAAGAAGGAGAAATTTGTTCCAATGTATATTCATCATTTAGAAATAAATTTGTAGAAATATCAAAAGATAATTTTGAAAAATTTATAGAAAATGAAGAATCCCAAATTAAAAAAACTCCAAATCATAGTGAAGTATTAATAAAATTAAAGAGAAAAATAAGCTAATAAAATAGAAAGATTTGTTATAATAAATTAAGGCAATCGCATAAAAATTTGACGTAAAGTGATTAAACATATGTAATGACATTAAATATAAGATTTTCAATATTTTTGAAATTACTTGTATATCGTGTCATTTTTTGTTTTAAAGTTAATTTTTCTCCCATTGATTTATCAAGTCTTACTAGATTAAAAACAATTTTTCTAATAGTTGATAAATTTTCAACTGAGTTGCTAATTCTATTTCTAGAATGGTCTTCATCCATAATTACATCTAATCTCCAATGAAGACTACATTCTATATTCCAATGTTGTCTTGTTATTGTTATAAATGTATCTAAATCAAAATCTTTACTTAGTATATAATAATGCTTGGTTATTTTCTTTTTTCCATTTTCTTCTCTAGTAACATCAATTCTCCCAATTGCTTTTACTGTTTTCCATTTTGTCTTATCGTGAATACATTCAACATCATATGATAAATAATATTTTCTTTTTTCAAATCTACCATGATCTTTTTCCCAGTTTGTTTCTGCAATTGCTATATCTTGAGAATCCCTTCTTAATCCTAAATCAAAATAAGTTTTAATATCATCTCTTAAATCTTTTTGATTCTTTTTGACTTTTAAAACATAATTGCCTTTAAGGTCCACAATTTTATTTACAATATCTTCTTGTGTACCAATTGCATCAATTGTAATGATTTTATCTTTAATATCAATTAAGTTCAACAATTCGGGAATAGCAGTAATTTCATTAGATTTATCATCAACTTTGACTTGCCCGATGGATAAACCTATATCACTTAAAAATGCAGATACAATGTATGGAGTGTTACCACCATTTATTTTATCTTTAGCACTTTTTATAGCTTTTCCATCAATACTTAAATGTAGTCCTTTGTCATTAATTATTTCTTTTATCCATTCAATAAATAGTTCCATAAATTTTTTAGAATCAATAATACTAAAAACATTAGAAAGAGTATCATGAGATGGTGTACCATTTTCTAGATGTAATAAATTTGTAAAATATTCTTCGTATACTTTAAGAAAATCAG
>CACXEZ010000121.1 GCA_902766815.1 uncultured Erysipelotrichaceae bacterium
CATTTTTGTCCCTCCCTCAAAATTTAAATGCATTAAAACTATATCATAAAATAACTTCTAAGTCAAATATTTTATACACAAAAGTCAATTTTTATCATAATTTATTTATGGGAGTGACTAAAATATGTATGAGATTTATACTGTATTAGAAAATGATACTATAGAAGAGATTAGCAAAAGATTTGGAACTACAAAAGAGTATATTTATCAGTTGAATGGATTAGATGATCATTTTGTGGTGATGCCTAATATGCAACTTGTTGTTCCTAAGAGAAAAGATACTAATTATTGGTATTATACGGTGAAAAAAGGGGATAATCCTTATTCGATCGCTAAACAATATGGAGTGGATTATCAATTACTTCTTGCTTTAAATGGACTTGATGATAATGATTATATTTATCCTAATCAAACTCTATTGATTCCAAAGGATGATGTTCATATTTATTTAACTAAAAATAATGATACTATTCGTGATGTGATGGAAAGAAATGATGTGGGATGGGATGAATTAATAAAAGAGAATGAAAAAATTTATTTAAGACCTGAACAAATTATTGTTTTTAGGGAGAAATAACTTTTCATTTCTTTTTTTTTATTGTATAATTATTTTCATAAGAGAATAAAGGTGATAAATATGGTGTTTAAAAATCCTTATGGTTATTTAATTAAGCATTTTAAATTGATTCATTTGTTTTTAACTGGGTTATATGTTTATTTAGCTATTAAGGTTAGTAGTATACTTCAATATTATAATCATTTTGTTGAGGGTACCGCTAGTAAATTGGATGCTATGTCTTATGTTAATAACTTTTATTTGATAGCAATTATTTTATCTATTATCATTTGCGCTATTGTGTATGCCTTGATGCGATATAAAAAGAAGCCTAGACTTTTGTATTTGTTGTTAATCATTTTATATATTGCTGTGTTTATTATGATTCGTGTTTCTTATCAGGGACTTCATGTTATTTATATTTCTGTTTTAGAAACTAAGACTTTGAGATTATATAGGGACTTGTTACGTATTTTAATTTTGTTTCAGTATTTGTCTATTGCTTTTGTTCTAGTTAGGGGATTAGGTTTTGATATTAAGAAATTTAATTTTGTTCAGGATTTAGAGGATTTGCATTTAGATGAGAAGGATGAAGAGGAAATTGAACTTGCTTTAGGTGGAACTGAGTCTATTCAAAGAAGGATCCATAGAAGAATTAGAGAAATTAGATATTATTATTTAGAAAATAAGGTTTTTATTTTAATTGTTGCTTTATGTATTATTGTTGTACTTCTTGGTAGTGTTTATTTTCATAAAGAAATAATACCCAAGGAATATGTTGAGGGTGAGGTTTTTTCAACCGAAGAATTTCGAGGGCAAGTTTTAAATACTTTTGTTACTAATCGAGATGTTAATAATCATATTATTGCTAATACGGATACTTCTTTTGTTGTTGTTAGGATGGTATTAGGAACTAATCGTGAGGTAAGAAGTTTTAATACTAGTAATTTGATTTTAAAAATTAATCAGCATAGTTATTCTAGTAATAATAGATATGCGTCTAAATTTTCTGATTTGGGAATTGGCTATACTGGAGCGAAGATATCTAATCAGAGTACTTATTTATTTATTTATAATATTGATAATGCGGATGTTTCTGGGGATATGTACTTAATATATTCTAATGATAAAACTGTAAGGTTAAGTCCAGTTTATTTAGATGTTAAAAGTGCTGAAGAGAAATATCAAGTTGGTAATAAAATTGATTGGTCAAATTCTATTTTTGGTAGTGGATATTTTATGATTTCAGATTATCAAATTCAAGAGAATTTTGTTTATACTTATCAATATGAGATTGGTGGAAAAATGAATGATGCTAGTTTAACGATTGGCAACGATGATAGTGCTGTTATTCATTTGTTACTTGATTATAGTTTTCCGTTTGATATTTCGGTTAATTCTTTTCTTCTGGATTTTGGAAGATTAAAGTATAAGATTGGAGAAGAAGAGAATTCTTTTGATATGGTTCGTGATAAAACACCGGGTAGTTATAAGGAAGGGGTTTATTTATTGGTTGATAAAGATGTGTTGAAAGCTGATAGTGTTTGGTTTGAGTTCTCAGTACGTAATTATAAATATATCTATACTTTGAAGTAATATATATCAGGATAAACGCATGAGAAATTTTTAATAAAGTCTATTGCTTATTATCAAGCATAGACTTTATTTGATTTGTATTAAGAGTTTTAA
>CACXEZ010000122.1 GCA_902766815.1 uncultured Erysipelotrichaceae bacterium
TTAATTGATTTTCTCCTAATTTAACTAATCTTTTAGTGATTTCACCACCAACTGATCCGTTAGCTCTAGAAGTAGCATCTGGTCCAAGGTTAACACCAAATTCGTTAGCTATTTCGTATTTCATTCTTTCAATAGCTTGCTTTGCACCTGGAACTACCATTTTCTTAGTATTTTGGTTGTTCATTCTGTTCACCTCCTACACTAATAGGTTGTGAACATTTTAAATTTTCATACCTAAAATTTATTGGTAATTTTTGTTAAAAATCGTACTTTTCTTTTAGCATACTATTATCTATAGTTTGCACTTGATTTATAGCTTCTTCTATTAAAATTTGATATTCAAAACTTTCTTCATAATGTATACATTTTTCTAATTTAGGGTTGATGACTGGGTGTTTTGGTAAGAAAATAGTACAACAATCTTCATAGGGTAGAATAGAAGTTTCATATGTTCCAATCTTTTTGGATATAGCAATAATTTCTAATTTATCTAAACACGCAAGTGGTCTAATGACAGGAATATTGGTAACAGAATTAATCACTTGCATACTTGTTAAGGTTTGACTTGCTACTTGTCCTACTGATTCTCCGTTGATTAATACTAAACAATTTCTTTTTTTCATGTAAGATTCGCTAATACGATACATCATTCTTCTCATAATAGTAATCATATAATCGGGATTAATATTTTTATAAATATTTTCTTGAATGTTGGTAAAGTTAATAATGTGTAGTTTTATGTCTGGTTGATATTGTTTTAAAATATTTACTAATTTTTTTACTTTGTTTTTTGCCATTTCTGAGGTGTGTGGAGGAGACTCAAAGTAAATACATTCTATTTTAATACCACGTTTCATTGCTAAATATCCTGCTACTGGTGAATCAATTCCTCCAGATAACATTAGCAAGCCTTTTCCGGCAACTCCGACGGGATACCCACCAGCTCCTTGATATTCTTCACCATATATATAAGTATCTTGTTCACGTATTTCAATTTTTAAGGTATAATCAGGATTGTGAACATCCACTTTAATGTTAGGAATATTTTTTAAGATTAGGCCACCAACTTTATTGTTAAATTCCATACTAGAAATTGGAAAATTCTTATTACTTCTTTTAGTTTCTACTTTAAAAGTTTTAAATGTTATGTTTTTTACAATTTTTAATATATTTTCTTCTAGAGTATCAATATTATTATTACTTTTGTAGGCTAGTACTATACTATGAATACCAAATATTTTTTGTAATTTTAAAATAATATTTGGTATTCGTTCTTCATCTTCTACTTCTATAAACATACGTACTCTTGATTTTGTTAAGTGGATTTTTTCTTCTTTTAAGGATTCTTTAATGTTATCGGCAAGAGTTTGTATGAATAAATTTCTATTTTGTTTTTTGGTGGTTAATTCACCATATTTGATTAAGATTATTTTTTGCATAGAATATCTTTCCTTTCTTTCAATATTATAAAAAGAAATATTTTTTATGTCAAATATTTTGGTTTGATTTTTTTTAGATATTGATTATACTATGATAGAGAGATAAACAAAAAAAGTTTGTAGGATTTAATATTCCTTTTAATAAAAGCGTTCTATAATGGGGTTATGAAAAGGTGAGAGGTGTATATGAAAAGAGATCTAAAAAAAATATTTTAATTATTGAAACTTTGTTTGTGAGCAATTATGTTATTTATTGTTATGCTAAGAATTGGTGTTAGTAATGTTACTAATGATTGTATGCTTCCAAATATGAAAGATGGTAATACTATGAATGATGCTTTTGGAATACCTAATACCAATGGAGGAAATGTTACTTTTACATCTCAGAAATAATCTTTAATTGACGATACTTATGCTTCTTCTCTTGTTGATGAGGATAGTAGCTATGGTAATATTCAGTTTAATGGTTATAAGTTATATGTTAAGGGAAAGCTGTTGGCTAAGAAGGACTTATAACATAATCTTTTTTTATTTGTAAAAACTTTGTCTTTTTTGATAGTTGTGATATAATAAGGTCAAATTTAGGAGGTTTTTATATGATGAATGATGAGAAGATGCTCGTTTTTGCTAAGAAATTACAAGAAGAGCACGTTGTTTGTTTCAGACTTTATAATGCATTATATAAAGTTCAATTTTCTCAAAAAAAATTAACAATTAGGCAAGAAGGGCTTGATGTTTCTTATACTTATTCTTCTCTTCATGATTTGTTTCATTATTATGTGGTGTATGGTGCTAGTTTAATCGATTCCTTAGAGGATATTAAGATGATTTAAAAATTTAAAATTACAGTTTTAGTCCATTATTTTAACAGTTTTATATCTTTATTTTGTGATACACTAATTATGATGAACTTTAATATGAGGAGGTAGTAGTAATATGATATTAAAGAAAGATTCAACAAAATTTGATTTATCTGTTAGAGATAGCAATTCTACTATGGGATTAAGAGAAGGAGATCATTGGTGTATTTTTGATATTTCTATCTCTAATCAAAATTTTCATTTAGATATATCTAAAGAAATTTTATCGAAAAATGAGCTTGCTGATTTATTACAGGAACTAAGAGATTTTTTGGATGGGAATGATATTCTAAAAAAAAGAGTTTCATTTATTAAGAATTATTTTTTGATATATTTAGAAACTGGTAGAAAAGGTGTAAAGAGAATGAAGGTAAAGCTTGTACACGTTGGTGATAAACATACTAACTATGTTTTGCTATTTGATCATGATGAAATACTTGAAGTGATGCATTTATTAGGATGTGTTTTCGAATAAAATTAAAAAGACTAGCGATAGTCTTTTTAATTTTCTGCTTCTTCTAACATATTGGTAATTAAAATACCATATCCTTTCGTACAGTCGTCTACTACAACGTGAGTTACAGCTCCAATAATCTTATTTTCTTGTATGATTGGGCTACCACTCATTCCTTGTACTATACCACCACTTTTTGATAATAATCTTTCATCTACTACTTCAAATAAAATATTTTTTGTTTCCTTTGTGTTAGGATTTAATTTCAAAATATTGATTTGGAATTCTTCTACTTTGTTTCCATCAATTACGGTTAGAATGGAGGCACTACCTGATTTGATTTCTTCTTTTTTAGCAACTTTATAGAGCTTTCCTTCGGGCAATTGTTCTGTATATGTTCCGAAGATACCGGCGGTTGTATTTTCTTTAATATTTCCATAAATATCATTTACATCATATCTTGCATTTTTTTCGCCTGGATTTCCATTATCTGATGGTGTGATTCCGGTTACTACTGAACTATAAATTTTTCCATCTTTAATTTCTAATCTTTGACCTGTTGTTTTTTCTATAATTTCGTGACCTAATGCACCATATATTTTAGTGCTTGGATCAATGAATGTTAATGTTCCAACACCATTGATGCTATCTTTTACATAAAGTCCTGTTTTATAAACCTGATTTTCATCCATGATTAGTTCTAGGTTTGTAGTAAGTATACTACTTCCTCTTTTATAGGTAATTTTAATATTTGTAGTACTACTTAGTTCATTCATTACAGATAACATTTCTTCAATTGAATGAATTTCTGTTTCATCAATTGATACAATTTTATCGCCAGTTTGTAAATTAGCTTTTTTAGCGGGGTCACTACCATTGATAAGATATGTTCCTACGATTAAGACACCATCACTATTTAGTTCTATTCCAATATTTTGACCACCGGCTAAAATATAATCTGAATAAGCAAAGACATTGAAAGGAAGTAATAAATTTAAAAGAAGAAGCAAGCTAACAATCGATTTTTTTAGCTTATTAGTCAATTTTATTCATCTCCTTTTTTAATCTTTAAAACAGATTACATTATTAGTATTTATAAAAAGTGTAAAAATATAATGATAAAAATATTCCATAATTGCCATTTCTTTCTTATGTTACATATATTTTTTTAGTATGAAATTATTAATTTTAGACATTATATTAATATAATCAAAACTATTTTATTGTGATAAAGAAAAGAAAGTTTCTTTTATTATTTTTATTTTAATGTCTTTATTGATATTTTTTAATTTATTTAGTATTTCTTCTGTTATTAATACTCGATAAGTGATTAAATTATTAAATTCTTTTTTTAAAATTTTACTTGATTGTAATAAATAGTCTACATTTTTTACGGCTGAATAGGGGAATGTCAACTCAATTAATAGTCCTTTGGATAGAGTTATTATATGATTTTCTAAGCATGCAGTTACACATTTTGTATAGGCTCTAATTAGACCGTTTGCTCCTAATTTTATTTTTCCAAAATAGCGAATAACTATACATAATACTTGATTTAAATTATTTTTTTCTAACACTTGAATCATTGGAATTCCTGCTGTTCCACTTGGTTCTCCATCATCACTTTCTCTTCTTATGGTATTTAAGATATATGCATAGCAATAATGAGTTGCATTGGGATAGATCCTTTTGGCTTCTTCTAGATAAGTTTCTACGTCACTAATCGATTCAATTGGATAAATTAAACAAATAAACTTAGAATTTTTAATTATTGTTGTATATTCATTACTTATAACACTTTTCATTGCTATCACCAAATTTATTATACTATGAAATTTATATAAAAACAAATAGCTATTTCTTTTATAATATTTTTTAGTGATTTTATGATGTTCCAACTTCTTTTGGATGAAGTGTTCATGTTGATACTCAAGATTGGTTTATCGTACTACAAAATTAAGAGAATCTTATAAAAAGTAAAGAAGAGAGTAGAATCGATAATTTACCGTTTTTAATATATTGTTTAGAGGATAATGATGTAGATTATCAAATTCATATAATTTACTGACTAATTTTTTTGATGGGTATACGATAAATATTAGTTTAATGATTAAAAATATTGGTGTGAATGCTATTAGAAAATGTTATTTACAAATATGTAACGATTCTTTAAATAATTTTAATTTGTAGTGTTAATGGCAATGAAAATACTAAAAAAAGAGTTGCGTTTTTGAAGAAGAATTATTAAGATCTAAGCCTCAAACCATTATAAATTCTAATAATGTAGAAAAATAATATTTAAAAAAACCAGAAGCTAATTGACAGATGCTTGACATATTTAAAAGACATGATACAATATAATTAGGAGAGGGTGAAACATGAATACCGTAGAAAAAATTAATTTAATATTAAAGAAGACAAATATTTCAAAAGTAAATTTAGCAAAGTATTTAGGTGTATCTAGGCAAATGGTTTACAATTATTTGGATAGCGATGATTTAAATAAAATGCCTGCTGAAAAATGTCAATTACTATTTAAATTATTAGAAGTTAAAAGTTGTGAAGAAATTGTGAGCAAAGAACTTACTGATGAATATTTACAAAGTGTTTCTAATAAGATATTTAGTTTTAGGAAACCTACTGTTAAAAAGGATGAGATTATAGAGTTATCTGGTTTAAAAAAGGAA
>CACXEZ010000123.1 GCA_902766815.1 uncultured Erysipelotrichaceae bacterium
AGTTTTAACTGAGTTATTCATTTTCTCCTCCTTTTATTTTTAATATAACCAAAATAAAAGATATTATTTATCTTTTTGTCAATGTATGATAAAATTGGATTAGATATGGAGGTAGAGATGATAAAAAAGATTTTGATTATATTATTATGCTTGGTTTGTTTTAATGGTTGCTCTTCAGAACACAAAAATGATTCTACTATGATTGATTATGTTCAAGCTAAAGAACAAATTATTAATAATGGAGCTATTCTGGTAGATGTTAGAACAGCTGAGGAATATAATAAGGAACACATTGATGGGGCTATTTTGTTGACATTAGATACAATTGATGCGAATTCTGTTCAAAATATTATTCCTGATATGAATCAAACCATTATTGTCTATTGCAGCAGTGGTAATTGTAGTGACCAAGCAGTAAGTAAATTAAATGCTTTGGGGTATCATAACGTCTATGATTTGGGGGCTATGTCTAATTGGAAAGAATAGTTTATCCACAATGTTGTGGAAAAAAATAAGTACTGAGTGCTTATTTTTTTATATT
The DNA here is from genome assembly GCA_902766815.1 of uncultured Erysipelotrichaceae bacterium. The sequence continues at coordinate 542 of CACXEZ010000123.1, forward strand.
TCTTAGAATTTTATATAGGGGAAAACATAATCGGTTTTCCAGTTTTAAATCGTCAAAATCTTTCATTTGTTACACCTTATTCACCTATTATGTTTTTTAATTCTTCTTTCGTTTTGAATCCAATTAGTTTTTGTTTTAACTTACCATGGTCAAATAAAAGAATTGTTGGTATAGACATGATTCTATATTCAGTGCTAATTACTTCTGATTCGTCAATATTTAGTTTATAGAATTCACAATCATCTGTTTCCATTGCTAATTCATCTATGATTGGTGATAATAATTTGCAGGGACCACACCAGGGCGCATAACAATCTACTAATACTTTTCCTTCTCTTTTTATTTTATCTTTAAATTCTATTTCGGTTATTTCTACTACTTTCATATATTTCCCTCCATTTCTTTTATGGCAACTGTTGCTGCAATTGCACCATCGCTTACGGCAGTTGTTAGTTGTCTTAAGTCTTTTACTCTAGTGTCTCCTGCTACATAGATACCTTTTTCATTAGTATGTACACCATCTTTTGACTTAATGTATCCAGATTGATCTAATTCAATTAAATTAGCAAATATCTCATTCTTAGGGATTTGTCCTACAGCAATAAATAAACCATTTACATCGATGGTGGCAATATTTCCTTGATTATCTTCTACATCGATACTTTCTAACAAATCTTTTCCATTTAATTTTACTATATTTGAATTAAAGATAAACTCTACGTTAGATTTATCTATCAATTCATTGGAATAAGCAATTTCACCTCTAAATGAATTTCTTCTATGAATTAAGTAGACTTTACTTGCAATATTTGATAAATAGATAGCATCTTCTAAAGCCTTGTTTCCTCCACCTACTACAGCAACTACTTTGTTTTTATAAAAATTACCATCACAAGTTGCACAATAAGATACACCTTTACCAATCAAATTTGTTTCTTTGTCTATATTTAGTTTTCTGTTTTCTGCTCCCGTTGCTATAATGATAGCTTTAGCTTTATATGTTGCTTTATTTGTTACAATACTTTTATCTTTTTCAATACGAATTACCGTTTCAAATTTAATTTCAGCTCCTAAATCTTTTACTTGATTGTAAAGATTAGTAGCATATTCAAATCCAGAAATTCTTGGAATACCTGGATAGTTCTCTATTAGGTTGGCATTTACTATTTGGCCACCATAAGTTTTGGCTTCTAGCACTAATACTTTTTTATTGGCACGCCTTGCATAAAGAGCTGATGTTAACCCGGATGGTCCTGCTCCTACTATAATTAAATCATACATATGATCACCTCACTTTAATAGTTTTTTGATAGTATTTTCCATCGTTATTGGATCTTCTATTGGGGCATACCTTTCTATTATATTGCCTTCTCTATCTATTATAAATTTTGTAAAGTTCCAACTAATATCGTTATCACTTTTATAAGTTGGACTCATTTTTTTTACGGCTGTCATAGCCATTTTATTTTTTAGACCTTTTAATATTTCTTTTGGAGAATTTTCTTCTAAATATTTAAATAATGGTTCTGCATTTTCCCCATTCACTTCCATTTTTTTGAATCTATCAAATGATGTATTGTATTTACTGGTACAGAATTCGTGGATTTCATCATCACTTCCCGGAGCTTGATGTCCAAATTGATCACATGGAAAATCTAGTATTTCTAAGCCTTTTTCATGATATTTTTGGTATAATTCTTCTAAGCCAGCGTATTGTGGGGTGAATCCACATCCTGTTGCAGTATTTACAATTATTAATACTTTTCCTTCATACTTACTTAATTTTACATCTTCATTTTTTCTGTTTTTAACAGTATAGTCATAAATTTTCATTTTGTTCTTTTCCTTTCTATTAATTGCAATTTAATTTTATGCAATTTGTTTTAGAAAGTCAACATACTTTATCCATTAAATAATTAAAAGTTGATAAAGTAAAGTCCCCTTATCAACTTTTTAAAAAGCTTTTTATGTACTATTGGTACTAATTAGCCTTAACCCTTTTTATCTTTTTATTTTTCAAATGCTGTAAATGATAGCATTAATCCACCAGTTGTATTTGTTTGATCATCTTCTGTATAACCATACTCACCAAAGGTAAATACTACTAGGAATGGTACATCTCCAGCGATTTTCTTTAACTGTTCATAAACTTCTGGCATTCTATCTCCAATACCTAATCTGCGTCCTCCACAATGGATTAATAAATAACCTGCTGGATCCTTACATTTTTTCTTTAATTCTTTTAGAGTATTTCCTGTAGAGTTTATTAATTCATCCACCGTAGCTTCCATTCTGATTACTGTTGTTCCTACCGCTAAATTTGCTCCGATATTCATCGACTTATCTTCATTACCATTCATTGGATGACGAATAGCAGTAAGATTACCTAATCTATCTTTTACTCCTAATGGGCTAGTGATTGTTGTAACAAGCAAGTTACCTCCAGTTACTTCCTCATCACTTAAGCCTCTCCAGTTTTTATATTTTTCTACTGCTGGTTCCCCATCTATTTCTGCTAACACTCTTGTGTCATTTAATTTGGTAATGATACCCATATCTTTAGTTTCATTATAGGCTCCAGTATAAACTGTAGCTATTTCTTTTGGTGTATAGAAGAATGCTGCTACTACACCATCTGAATAAATAGTATCATTATAAAAGATTGACCATTTTCCTTCTACTGTATTGTCTGCAGCACTTCCTCCAAAACAAGGAACTCTTCCAATTACATCTTGAATACCTTTAATATATTCTTCTTCTTCGGCTGGAGAGGCGCTCATAAAGAAATAATCTGGTGCATAGTCAAGACCAGCTTTTTCTAGAGCTTTTATAGCTACTTGTCGCCCTGTTTCTCTAGCACTTTTTTCTTTTGCCATACCATAACTTGCAACGGTTAAATCATCTCCATCTAAAGTTAAAATTCCGGCCGTTCCAGATTCATCAATTATATACCCGTCTGGTGTTATAATTCCTGCTGATGAAGTGCATCCAATTACATCAACATCAGGTAATACAGATTTTACTCCTTCCATTATTTTTTTTTGGTCATAACCCACTGAATTAAATAATAGTGCTATCTTGGCATTTCCATTCTCTGTGGATGCTTTTGCAGCTTCTACTCCCGCTTCATAGGCATCTTCTAATTTGCTATAACCAACATTCGCTTTTAACATAAATATAATTCCTCCTTTTCGTAGTCTTTATGTCCCTATCTAATACCCTTCGGTATTGTAATTTGATTATATCATAGAAAAAAAACTTTTGTAAATATAAAATAAAATAGTTTACATAAAGAATTTTTCAATGTAAAAAAATACTAGATAACTAGTATTGTTATTGCGTTTCTTTCAAATATAATCCTTTTTTTAAAGTTTTATGTCCTCCAATAGGAAATCTTACTTTTTCTTCAACATTTGGCATAATTAAATGGGCATGCAGTCTTTTTAAAGATGCACCTGAGAGTAATGGATCTCCATATCTAAAACATAATGCTCCACCCGAAAGATTATATTCTTCTTTTAATATAAGCCAAATTTGTTTTAAATCATCCCACATTTCTAAGCTAATATCTTCTATTTTATATATAGGTTCTAAGGATACGATTAGGAATTGTTGTCCATTTCCCTGATGTGGAAATCTGTTTTTTGATATGTACCAATAATTTGTTGTAAATAATATTTCTTGTTCTATTATATCTGATGCTAATGGATCTTTATCATTTTCTTCCATATTAATCATGATATTTAACTGTTCTTGTTTCCTGGCATTTGGTGGATAAATATATTTGTATTGAGAGAAATCTTGCTCTTCTACTTCATCACTTTGTTCTTTGGAATTTATCTTTTCTAATATATTTATCGTTTCAACACCATGTTTGAGAGCAAGTTCATGAGAACGTTTACTCCAATTACGTTCGGGATGATCTTCTAAATAATATATTTTTTTTACACCTTTATCGATTAGTACTTTCATACATTTATCACATGGAAATAGTGTAGTCCAAATTGGTGTATCAAGAGTTTTCACATCACCTAATTTTTTTAATAGATTCATTTCTGCATGTTCTGTTGTTGCATAATATAGCTCTGTGCGATTTTCAACATCATACTTAGGAATATTGAAATCTGAATGATTGGCGCCCAAATACCATCTACCATCCCAATAACATGCTGCTGCAACGGGACAAATCCAGTCTGTTGAATCACTTAAATGATCGATCATTCTTGGAATAGGTTCTTGCATTTTCTCATGAAATTCTATTCTACTCTTCATTTTATTAATAGAATCTAACAGTTTTTCATCAAGTCTATCTATCTTATTTTTTTGGTTTGAAATCATAATTTTTCTAATTTTATCGGAAGTTGAACTTTCTGATTGTCTTGGTAAAATTGCTACTTCTTTACAAAATTGTTTTAATTTTACTATTTCTTCATCTGAATAGTTATCTTTAATTGCTATTAATACATCTGGTTTTACTGCACGAATTAATCCCCATTTTGGTTCATTAACATCTTTAATTACTACTTCATCTGCAATATTTAATAATTTAATAAATTCATATCTTTCCTCTTCTGGAATAATTGGACGACTATTACCTTTTCGTTTACGAATTTTTTCATCACTATCCATGGCTATCATTAAGTAATCACACAAATTTCTTGCTTTTTTGATATAAAGTAAATGTCCTAAGTGAAATAAGTCCCATGAGCCTTGAACTAGACCAACTTTTTTTCCTAAATGCTTGGCCTCTTCTACTTTTTTTAAAATGTCTTTATCTATCATAACTATATACCAACTGGAATGCCTGTAATTTTTTCATGAGGATGATAATCACTTAATTCAAAATCTGTAGGACGATAATCAGATATTTTCTTGTGTTTTTTTACTAATTTTAGTGTTGGTGATGGTCTACTTTCTCTTGACAAAATTTCTTCTATCCAAGGCATTTGATTTTCATATATATGTGCATCTGATATTGAATGAATAAATTCATAAGGTTCTAACCCTAAAACTTCTGCCATTGCTAATAAAAGTGCAGAGTACTGTGCCCAGTTACTAGGACATCCAATTAAAACATCACAGCTTCTTTGAAACATTAACATACTTAATTTATCTTCGATGATTCTAAAATGAATCCATCCATGACAAGGAGCTACTACTACTTTTTGCTGATGATCTGAATTTCTAATTGTATATTGTGGTATCCATGGAGAAATGAGATGGGTTTTTAATTCTGGTCTTTCTTTCATTTGCTTTACTATTTCTTCAAACTGATTAAAGGTTCCACCATCTGCAGTAGGAAAAGTCGCAAAAGCTGCACCATACGATCCTGGTCCTAAATCACCTGTTTCTAGCCCTCTTTTAGCACATTTTTCTGCTGTTACCCAATATTTCCACCATTTACACCCATATTGAACAAGCTCTTCTTGTGTTCTAGCACCATTAATAAAGGCAAATAATTCTCCAACTGCTGATTTCCAAAATCCGGAAATATCTCTTTCAGTGATAAATGGCACACCATTTTCTAAAATATTAAAACGAAGTGGGGTAGGCCCTAAATAATCAATTGTATTAATTTCTTTACCATTCTTATCTACCATTGGAGATGGCCCCAAAGTTCCTTTGTCTAAGATTTCTCTAATTAAATTTTTGTACTGCTCATTGGGAGTACGTTCTTCATATGTTGTATAATCTTTCATTATCCTATAACCTCCTATATTTTAGACTCCCTTGTATTCTTTTTATGCTAGTTATATTACACACTTAGATTTATTCTAACAAAGGGAAAATTAAAAGTCAATAAATATAACTGATGGTTAAAACGGGCATATTTAGCTTGTGTTTAGAGCGTTGATTTAATCATTAAAAACTTTTATATGTCATAGTATTTACTGGTGATAAATATGTTTTCTTTGGAAGATGCTGTATATGCTGCTAATAAATTAGAAATAGAGTTTGATAAGTTTAGTATTAAAGACTTGCTTACGGGTATGAATATTGAGTTAGAACATGGTACTCGTAATCCACTTACTAATGTTACTAATGATGATTTAATTATGACAACTAAGATTGCTCTTGCCCATCTGTTAGAGTTTCCTAATTATTATAATGAAGAATATGGGCTACCTGCTTGGGAAAAAATGCTAGAGAAAAGATAAAAAAATGAATCCTTATTTGTTATTAAATAATTTGGATACATTTTTAGTTGGTATTAATATTTTTACATGATTCTCAGTTACAATTTTATAACGATTAGACAGAGACTTTTTTAATTCTTCTCCATCAACACACCAACCTTTATAATCTGAATTATTAATTTTTATTTTGATATTATTTGTTTTGTAGAAGTAGATACCTGGAACTTTACTTGGATCATATAGGGTTAGAAAGTAAAGACTTCTTAGGATATCTTTTTTCTTTTTAATGGTGCAAAAGACTATTTCAAATTTGTCATCATCTAGTTTTACATCTTTATAGACATTTCTCATCCCTGCTATATGATTAGCATTAGAGATTAGGATAAAAGAAAATAGTCCACGATATTTTTCTCCATCTATTTCATAACTTACATCATATAGTCTTGTTTTGTGAAAGAATGCGACTACTGCTTCTTTAATATAGGCTAGATGTCCAATTTTCTTTTTTAATTCTCTAGGGGTATCATATGAAATATTCATATATTTGCCAAATCCAGCAACATAGATAAATGGATGATTATTGATTAGTCCAATATCAAAATCTTTTACTACTCCGTTAAGGGACATTTTTACGTTTTCAATAACATCTTTTGTGTATCCTAACATGGCTCCAATATCGTTTGTAGTGCCTACTGGAATATGAGTTAATAATAATTTTTGTTTCCTTTTAAAGTTACCTGTCATTACTTCATTAAAAGTTCCATCTCCTCCAAAGGACATTACTAAGTCTACATTGGGTAAGTGAGATACCAGTTCCGTTGCGTGTCCTTTATATTCTGTTGCATATATAATGGCGTTATAGCCTTTTTGGTTTAATATTGTTTCTATTTCTTGTAAATATTTTTTTACTTCTTTATGTCCTGAATTGGGATTATAGATGATTACACATTCTTTCATAAGCACCTCCATTTTCAGTTATTATTTTAGCATATTATTGTGTAAAAACAAGCAGGATATAGAAAAATGTCTATAAAAAGAGAGTATATATTTTATACTCTCACTATTTACAAAATGGAACAAAGCCCATAAATCTTGCTAATTTTACTTGTTTTGCTACTTCTCTTTGGTGACGCGCACATGTACCAGTAAATCTTCTTGGTAAGATTTTTCCACTGTCACCGATATATTTACTGATGATATTTACATCTTTATAATCGACAGTTTTTCCAGCACACATATGACATATTTTTTTTCTCTTCTTACGAAATTCTGCCATCGTTTATTCCTCCTTCATTAGAAAGGTAAGTCATTATCACTGATTTCTACTTGTTCTCCGAATGATGCAAATGGATCTTTTTCATCTTCTACATTCATAGTAGGAGCTTGATTTCCACTTGCTGATTCATTTGAGTTGCTATCAGCAAAATCATATGGAGTTCTTTCTTGTGGTGGTTCTGGCATTGAATCAAAACCATTACTGTTAGAAGTAGCGTTTCTTGATTCTAAGAATTGAACGTTACTTGCAATTACTTCAGTGACATAAACTTTTCTTCCTTCATTATTATCATAATTTCTTGTTTGTATTCTACCTTCTACAGCAATTAATCTTCCCTTAGTCATGTATTTCCCAACGTTTTCACCTGTTTTATCCCATGCTACAACATTGATAAAGTCTGCTTCTCTTTGACCTGAAGTTTGATTTGTAAATGGTCTATCAATTGCTACGGTAAATTGACATACAGCCCTGTTAGAGCTTGTGTATCTTAATTCTGGATCTCTCGTTAATCTTCCGATTAATATCGCTTTATTCATACTAACTCTCCTAATCTTCCATCTTTAATACTAAATGTCTAATTACATTTTCGTTGATTCTTGCTACACGGTCAAATTCCTTTGTAGCATCGGCATTAGATGTTTCAATGTTGTATAAATAGTAATATCCAGATTTGAATTTCTTAATTTCATAAGCAAATTCCATTTGACCTAGTTCTTTTGTTAGAGTAATGGTTGATTTGTTGCTAGTTAAGATTTTTTCTAAAGTTGCTACAGTATTTTTTCTTGTTTCTTCATCAATGTCTGGTCTTACAATAAACATGATTTCGTACTTATTCATTTGTTACACCTCCTTATGGTCTATTCGGCCTACTATTAGGCAAGGAGCTTTCGCTCGATTGATATTATAACATAATCATAATTCAAATGTAAATAATTATTTTTAACTTTTTGTTCCTTATTGGTTACCCATTGATTTTTTTAGGGTTTTCATTTATAATATTTTTAGAATAGAAAGAGGTAGATAAGTATGAATAATGAAAGTAATGGTGGAATTATATTTGGTGGACAGCCTTTAGATAATTTTGGTTCTTCTCCTAATCAGCCAATGAATACTAATAATAATGTGACTATCGGTCCAAATACACTTAATAATACTCCTAATAATACAACTAATATTATTAATAATCAGGTTGCTCCTGTTTTAGAATCAAATATTTCAGGTAATGTTAATAGTAATCCTACTATTGTCTCGGGACAAGCACCTACTCCTGTTGATGGCGCTAGTGCTAATACAGGTATTGTTATGATACAAAATGATGGTGTTATTCCAACTTCTCCTAATCTTGTAGTTCCTGATGTTAATGCTACTGTCAATCATAATGTAGGGGGAAATACTGATGCTATTTTAAATTTTGAACTTCCTGGTTCTGGGGTCGGTTCTATGGTTCAAGATGTTTCTTCTAATTTCAATATACAGTCTGATCAAACTAATCCAATTGATGGTAATAATATTAACCCCCTTCCTAATCCTATTAATAATGATGTGAATCAAAATAATTTGGCTGTGAACGGTACTATAGATAATTCTATTAATCAGGGGGGTATTATTTCAGTAGCATCTAATTCTGTTGTACCACAATCTAGTCAAGTTGTTGATAATAATGTTAATCAAGTCAATTCTCCTGTACTAGGATTTGATTTACCTAATAATACTATTCAGACAATTCCTACAGTAGAACAAAATACTATTACTGTTGAAGAACATAGTACTGGTAGTAATACTTTGATTAGTAATGAAGTTGCACAAGATAATATAAGTCATAGTGATGAGCATGTTGTTTCTTGTGTAAAATATTTAGGTTATTTATTCTTATTTATTATTCCTGTGGTTGGTTTTATTATGATGATTGTAAAGTCTTTAGATAAGAAAGATAAAAATATTAGTAATTTTGCTAAAGCAATGTTAATATTTTCTATTTTAATTGCTGTTCTTATTGTGATTTTAACATTTGTATTTAGTTTTATGACTGGAGTTACCGTTACGAATTTATTTAATAGTTATTAATGATAATATGAAATGAGGAAAGTTGTTATTTGCTTTCCTCATATATTTTTTTGAATTCCTCAATTGTATCATCAAATATTTTTAGGGCTGACTCTACTACTTCTTTTTTATTTAGATCTACTCCTGCTAATTTAAGAGAGTCTATAGGATTTCTTGTTGAACCAGAGCTTAAAAACTTTTTATAATTTTCAACAGCATTTTCTTTTCCTTCTAAGATATCACTTGCTATTCTACTCGCAGCTGATAATCCAGTTGCATATTTGTAGACATAAAAATTATAATAGAAATGTGGTATTCTTGCCCATTCATAACTAATTTCTTCATCGACTACAACGTTTTCTCCAAAATATTTTTTGTTTAATTCATAATATTTTTTGCATAGATAATCGGCAGTTAGTGGAATATCACGTTCTGCATCTTTATAGATATCTTGTTCAAATTCAGCAAACATTGTTTGCCTATAGATGGTTGCTTTATATAAATTCATTAAATTATCTAAGATAAATAGTTTTTCTTTAGGGTCTTTGCTTGTTTTTAGTAAGTATTTTGCGAGCAAAATTTCGTTTACTGTACTGGCTACTTCAGCTACGAAGATAGCATAATCCCCATATTGATATGGATTGTTATGTCTAGCGTAATAGCTATGCATTGAATGTCCTGATTCGTGAGCAAGGGTTGACATATCATCATATTTTTCTTGATAATTTAATAATATATATGGATTAGTATCATAGCTTCCTCCAGAGTATCCTCCTGTTCTTTTGGCTCTTGTTGGATACACATCTATCCAACGATCTAGATATCCTTGTTTTAAGGTATCTGTATAATCTTTTCCTAGTACGGATAAGGCATTTAATACAATTGATGTAGCTTCTTCAAATGGATATTTCTTTTCAAAATTTTCCACAATAGGTGTGTAAATGTCATATAAGTGAAGCTCTTCTACTCCTAGAACTTCTTTTTTTAGGTCATAATACTTGAATAATGTGTTTAAGTTGCCTGATACAGTATTTATTAGATTATTGTAGATAGATTCTTCTAATTCATCGGCGTATAAACACCATTCTATGGTAGAATTAAATTTTCTTATCCTTGCGATTGTTGTATTTTCATTTATGGTACCGTTTAGGGTTGATGCAAAGGTATTGATGAATTGTTTATATGTCTTATATAAAGTAGTAAAGGCATCTTTTCTAACACGACGATTTTTAGATTCTATGTAAAGAGAATAATTGTTACAGGTTAGTTCTATTTCATTATTCTCTTCATCTTTAATTGTTCCAAAACTTATGTCTGAGTCCTTTAATAGTTCATAAGTTCCAAAACTGGTATTAAAGATTTTTGTCATATTTGATAATAATTTTTCTTCAGCATCAGTTAGGGTATGTTCTTTGTAACGAAATTCTCTTTTTAGAATAATTTCGTAGTCTTTTAATTTAGGTTCTTCTTTATAGTATTCTTCTATATCTTGGTAATCTTTTTTTAATATTGTTGGGGTTACAAAGAAACATACCTTACTCCATTCATCATATAGATTGCTTACTTTTATTTTTAAAGATTGATTTTCATTATTAGATGTATCTTCATCAAATTGTAAACTAGTGAAAACGGTTAATTTATCTAGTTTTCTTGATATATTATAGTATGAGTCAATTGTATTGTAAAAATTACTAGCATTTTTATCCATTATATTTTCATACTTAGAAAATTCTTGAATGGATTGTTTGGCTTCTTCATATGCATCCTTAAATTCTTCGATGTTCGTAAAAATCTTAGTTAAATCCCATTTATATTGTTCTTCTATTTTGTTTCTGTCCATAAATATCTCCTTTTCTTTTCATAGTATTTATTATTTTTTTATTTTTATTCTTCGCTGTCTAGACATTAAATCTAAAATGACAAATATCTCCATCTTTCATAAGATATTCTTTACCTTCTAGACGCATTTTCCCGTTTTCTTTTACTTTAATCTCACTGCCACACTCTATTAAATTGTCATAACTCATTACTTCTGCTCTAATAAATCCTTTTTCAAAGTCAGTATGAATTAAACCTGCACAAGCGGGGGCTTTCATACCTTTTTGGAAAGTCCATGCTTTTACTTCATCACTTCCTACTGTGAAATAGGTTGCTAGTCCTAATAGAGAGTATGTACTTTTAATTAGACTAGATAATCCACTTTCTTTAATACCTAATTCATGTAGAAATTCTTCTTTTTCTTCTAATTCTAACTCTGCTAGTTCACTTTCTATTTTGGCACATATCATTACTACTTCTGAATCTTCTTGGCTAGCGTAATCTCTTACTTTCTTAACGTTTTCATTTTCACCACTAATTAAATCTGTTTCTGATACATTTGCTACATAAATCATTGGCTTTGCAGTAATTAAATTAAAACTAGATAGTATTTTTCTTTCATCATCCGTTAATTCTAATTTTCTAACTGGAATATTTTTTTCTAGGTTTTCTTTTATTTTTAATAGTAATTGATATTCTGCTAAGTCATCTTTATTTTTAGATGTTTGAGCTTTTTTAGCTATTTTGTTAATCCTGTTATCAATAATTTCTAAATCAGAAAATATTAATTCTAAATTGATGATTTCTATATCACGAATTGGATCTACATTTCCATCTACATGAATGATATTTTTATCATCAAAACATCGTACTACTTCTACAATGGCATCTACTTCTCTGATATGTGATAAGAATTTATTACCTAATCCTTCTCCGTTAGAGGCTCCTTTTACCAATCCTGCTATATCAGTGAATTCAAATGTGGTGGGGATAGTCCTTTCTGGTTCATACATATTCTCTAGAACTTCCATTCTTTTATCTGGAACAATTACTGTTCCAACATTTGGGTCAATGGTTGCAAAGGGATAGTTTGCAGTTAATATTTCTTGCTTTGTTATGGCATTAAATAATGTGGATTTGCCTACGTTTGGTAATCCTACAATTCCAGCTGTTAAACTCATGTTATTTCCTTCTTTCTAATACGTGTTTATTATAACAAAAAAGGAACTAAATAGCAATTATATTCCTTACTATAGTTCCTTTCTTA
>CACXEZ010000124.1 GCA_902766815.1 uncultured Erysipelotrichaceae bacterium
CATATTCATTACCTCTTCTTTCTAACTAATATAAGTAGAGAAGATGATATCCTCTCTACTTATATTATTCGCCCTTTTAAGTCAAGAATCCTTCCTATTTTGGAAAAAATTACCAAAAATAAAAAAAAGAATCCAAATAAATGGTTCCTTGAAAAAATCATAATAAATTTTCTAACTCATTCTCTAGACTACTAATATCATTAGGACTCATAAAAGCAAATACTGCATTATCATAAATAGTCAGCTTACTAGCTTCATCCATAGAAATAGAATAACAATTATCTAACTTCCGAACAATCATATCAGAAGTTACATCTGGATAATCTTCTTGCCTCTCACGAGCAGGATGAATAGGAAGTACATAACTAGCATCAGCATCACGAAACACTTCTACCAAATCTAAAGCAAACTCTTTCGTTCTAGAAAAAGTATGTGGTTGAAAAATAATAATTAAGCTCTTATCTGAATATTTTTGCCTAATAGCCTGAACAGTAGCTTTTACCTCATTAGGATGATGTGCGTAATCATCAATAATAACATTATTGCCTACTACCTTCTCAGTAAATCTTCTCTTAGCACCAACAAAGTCTTTTAAATTTTGAGAAACTTCCTCATAGGAAATTCCTTCCTCCATACAAACTGTAATAACAGCTAAAGCATCTAACAACTGATGAGTTCCATAAAGTGGTAAATCAAAATGTCCATAGCTATCTATATCAAAAGAAATTCCCTTACTGTGATACATCACATTACTAGCCACCACATCATTATTCTCTCCTAAACCAAAAAATTTAATTGGCTTTTCTACTTTCATTTTTCTAGTATAAGGATCATCACCATAAGCAATAATTTCTTTAGTAGCATGATTAGCATAACTAGTATATGCATCAATAACATCATCAATATCTTTATAATAATCTACATGATCCAAATCGATATTAGTAATAACAGCATAATAAGGAAGATACGCTAAAAAATGTCTCTTATATTCACATGATTCTAAAGCAAAATAAGTATTATCCTGACTAGCACTACCAGTACCATCACCAATCAAATAATTAATCCCTTTGTTTTTGAAAGCTAATGCCATCATATTCGTAGTAGTAGTCTTTCCATGACAACCCGCAATACAAATAGTCTTAAACTCACGACTTAAAATTCCTACCATTTCATTATATTCATAAATTTTAAGTCCTAAACTCTTAGCCTTAACAAGTTCCACATTATCATCCCGAATACTAGCCCCCTTAATAATAGTCATATCTTCCTTAATATTATTCTCCTGATAAACAAATACAGGAATATGATTCTTAACAAGTTCTGATTCCGTAAAAAAATGCTTTTCTATATCACTTCCCAAAACCTTATAACCTAACTGTTTTAATATAACTGCTAAAGCACTCATACCAGTACCCTTAATACCAATAAAATAATACACTATCTTCCCCTACCTTTCTTTGTTTCCTCCTCATCCAAATAATACAAATCTGAATAATAACTATTCATCATTCTTTTTTGCATATTAAGATGATACAACTTCATCTTCAACTGATTAACAATCAATTGAATCTGCCTAATAGCATAACTTCCATAAGTATTTCCCAAATACTTAATATAACGATTCAATATATTAATCCTTAATCTTTCAGCCTCTATAATTGCTTCTTGAATAGTTCCTTCATCAGCACCATCCTCATCAATTGAATTAATTATCTTCAATAAATATCTTAACTTGATTTCTACCTTTTTCTTTATCATTTTTTCACTTAAGCTAGGATTCACAAAAACGATTTTATTAACCTCTATAGCATCTTCTACTTTAGTTTTTGGAGTAATAGGATATCCCTTTATTTTATCATACTCTAAATATAATATTTCACCTGTTTTAATATCCTTATGTAAATAATAGTTCTTCTCCATTTAAACTACTCCTCTCTAGAATTCGTATTCATCTGTCTTTGTTCTTCTCTCCACTTAGCAATATTAGCATGGTGCCCACTAAGTAATACCTCTGGAACCTCTAACCCTTCAAAAATAGCTGGTTTTGTATAAACAGGATAATCCACAAGTCCATCAGTAAAAGTTTCACTAGTTAGACTTTCTTCATTAATTACTCCTGGAATCAATCGAGTAACAGCATCCACTACCACCATAGCCGGAACCTCTCCACCAGTCAAAACAAATTCTCCAATAGATAAAGTTCTATCTACAATAGTTTTAATTCTCTCATCAAATCCCTCATAATGTCCACAAAGTAAAATGATATGTTTCATTCTAGAAAATTCTAAAGCTATACTCTGTTGAAATACCTCTCCACTAGGTGTCAACATAATAACAACACTATTCTCCGTCTTTAAAGCACGAATAGCTCTAAATATTGGTTCACACATTAATACCATTCCAGCTCCGCCACCATAAGAATAATCATCTACTTGATGACGAGGAAAAGGAGAATAATCTCTAATATTATGAACATTAACTTCAACCAATCCCTTTTCTCTAGCTCTTCCTATAATAGAATCATTCAAAAATTCATAAAACATATTAGGAAACAAAGTTAAAATATCTATCTTCATAACTATCCCCCATTTAATCTAATAATCCCTTAATATCTTTAATAGAAATAGTTCCTTTCTTCAAGTTAATGTCTTCTATTATATCACAAACTACTGGAACAAGATACTCTTTTTCATTCTTGTTTACAACAATCTTATCTTGATACTTATCATGAAGATAATGACTAACTACACCCACTTGTTCCCCATTCACGAGTACATTTAATCCAACAAAATCATCATCTAAATATTCAAACTTGTCTAAATCCAACTCATCTCTAGTAGTATAAACATATTTTCCCTTATACTTTAATACATCATTAATATTATTAATTCCATCCATCGTAATCATATCAAATATTTTATGATATCGATAACTTTTAATAACTTCTTGATCTTTACTCTTTCCGATATATATATTCTTACCCTCTTTAAATATCTTATTTTTATATTTAAAATCAGATAATATTCTTACCTCTCCCTTAATACCATGAGTATTAACAATCCTACCAATATTAATATACTCCATAATTACCTCCCATGTTATCTTATTAATACCTATTAAAACTTACCAACCTTCACCTTTGATAATTGCTTCATAACTACTTAAAACTATTTATTATTAATTTCATACAACAGAATAGAAGCCGCAACTGAAGCATTCAAACTTTCACAATTTTCATTCATCTTAATATATAAATACTCATCACATAACTCTTCAATATTTTTACTAATACCTTGCCCCTCATTACCAATAACCAAAGCAAAATGAGAATAAATTGAAGATGTTCTTACATCATGACCGTTTGTAACTTTAGTACCAACAATTTTATAATCTTTCATCTTTAACTGACGAATTATCTTTTCTGTATTAGCAGAAATAATCGGAATATGAAACATCATCCCTTGGCTAGCTCTAACAACTTTAGGATTATAAACATCTACAGTATCATGACTACAAATAATAGTATCAATATTAAAAGCAACAGCACTTCTAATAATAGTTCCTAAGTTTCCAGGATCCTGTATTCTATCTAAAATTAATACTTTTTCTCCTATCTCTACTTCGTTGTTTTTTTTATAAACCACCGCCATCACATTAGAAGGACTATCTACAGAAGATAATTTTTTTAACACTTCACGAGATACATATAAAGTGGGAACATCCATCGGAAATATTTCATTAGCTTCCAATATCAATTCTTTAATTAAACCAGCTTTATAAGCTTCTAATACCAAATGTTTTGTTTCTACCAAAAAAATATCTTGTTCATCTCGATATTTTTTATCCTTTAACTTGGAAAGTTCTTTAATATATTTATTATTAACAGATGTAATTAACATGAATTTCTCAACTTCTTTCTAATTTCTTTATAACGAGGACAATATTTAGAAACAAACACCCAAAAATCTTTAGAATGATTAGCTACTAATAAATGAGATAACTCATGAATAATTACATAATCCAAACATTCTATCTCATAATGTATTAACTCCAAATTCAAAGTAATAATATGTGTTTTAGTATTACATACTCCCCATCTTGATTTCATTTTTCTAACTCTTAAACAAGGCATAGGAATTCTCTCTTCAAAGACATGATAATAATACATTAAATGTTGATAAAAAAGTTCTTCTGCTTGTCCTCTTAACCACTTTTCTAACATATCCTGACTACTTACAATAAGAACTTTTTTATCCCTATCTAAAACAACTTTTCTCTGATGCTCAAAAATAACCTGATAAGGAATACCTAACATGCAAAAAATATCTTGCCTGTGTTTTCGAGTTTCTACTTTCTCAATCATACGACCAATAGAATTCTTATTCTCCTCTAACAACTTTTTAATACTATTCTTAGTTGTAAAATAAGATGTCGTAACATAAATAAATCCCTCTTTTACTCTAATATAAGTATTTTTATTATTCTTCTTAACAATAACTACCACATATTCTTTATCATTATATGTAAATATCATAATTCACTCTTATAATAAATGTACACAGGAAAATGAAAAATCTTATCTAAAAAAGATATTATTTTTAATTTTCTATAATTATTATAATCCCTAACCCCCTTATTATAACTATCTATTGCATAATTGATTCTATCCCGATTTTCTTGATATTGTTCTATCAAAGATAAATATTCTTTATTCTTTCTAATTTTCGAATATATATCACCCAAACCAACAAACTTTACCAATACTCCTTCTGTATCCTTTAATAGAACTACCCCATCAAGAGCTCCTTCTACTCCCTCTAACAAGTCTCTTTCATTTTTCATCTCTATTTTGAATTCTTCTTCATACTTCAAATATTTGACAAGAAAAGCTATCATACTATCTAATATATTAACCCTTTCTTGAAGATAATCTTTAATAGGAATAAAACTATCCTCAATCCTATTTCTTAAAAAAAACATCCGATTTACAAAAAATAACAAAATAAATAATACTAAAGTAATAACACCAAAAATAAGAACAATAACAACATAAGTATCCATTACCTACCACCTCTTCTTATAATTATAGTTTATCAAAAATATTCACAAAAATCTATATAAATAACGAAAGATTAAAATAAATTAAACATATATTGTATTATGAAAAATAATTTTATTAAATCAACAATTATATTAATGATTGGTGGTCTTTTGACTAAAATACTAGGCATGTTTATTAAGATTATTCTAACAAGAACCATTTCTACAGAAGGTATGGGAATTTATTCTCTAATTCTACCAACATTTAATTTATTTATTACCTTATGTTCCCTAGGTCTACCAGTAGCAATCTCTAAACTAGTAAGTGAAGAGAAAAAAAGTAGCAAAAAAATTGTTTTATCCATTGTACCATTATCCCTATTATTTAATTTATTTCTAATAATAGTGCTATTTCTAATAGCCCCATTCTTAAGTAACAATCTCCTACACAATAGTTCTACTTATTATCCCTTAATAGCCATAGGATTTACTCTACCATTTATCTGTATTTCTTCTATTATAAAAGGTTATTTTTTTGGTAAAGAACAAATGTTTCCAACCACCTTATCTAATATTACAGAGCAAGTAATGAGATTATTTCTAACTTATACAGTAATATCTAGATTAATGAAATATTCTCTCACCTACGCCGTTACAGGAGTCGTATTAATTAACATCTTAAGTGAAGGTGTATCTATTATTACTCTAATGCTATTCTTACCCAAAAAGAAAAAAATCTCTCTGAAAGACTTTCATTATGATAAAGATATCTTAAAAGATTTACTAGGAATTAGTATTCCTACTACAGGAAGCAGATTAATAGGTTCTATCTGTTATTTTCTAGAACCTATTATCTTAACTTTAGCTCTGACAAAAGCCGGATATTCAAAAGAATTCATTACTTTGGAATACGGAATTATCAATGGATACGTTTATGCTCTACTACTCTTACCGTCTTTCTTTACTTTAGCAATATCTAGTGCCCTACTTCCCGTGGTATCTAATTCCTATAGTAAAAAAGATTATAAATATTCTAAGTATAAAATTAAACAGGCAATTGCCCTATCTCTATTAATAGGTATTCCCTGTACTCTTTTATTTATGTTTATACCAGAGTTTTTCTTGAAATTAATTTACAATACTAATGAAGGACTTATTTATATTAAAATGATAGCGCCAATATTCTTACTTTATTACGTACAAGGACCACTGACAACCGCTATGCAAGCCATGAATAAAGCACGTGAGGCTATGCTTGGTACTTTATACGGGTCCATCATTAGAACAATTCTATTATTTGTACTATCTTTATATCATATAGGTATGTGGGGACTACTAATTGCAAGTTCTATTAACATTATTTTTATTACCCTTCACCATTTCTATTATGTATTTAAATCATTGTGACATTTGTAATTTCATCTCATATCGCATCAAAAGATAAAAATTTAATAAAGGAATCAAATAAATTAAAAATATTGGATTAGTAAGAATAAGCGCAATAGCTAAAAATATATTTATCATAGCAATAGCTAAAAAACTTATTCCCCAAACAAATAAAAATATCCTAATATTATTATAAATAATATCATATAAAGAAAAAAACACTATTAATTTAGTGAATTAAATCTTACTATTAATATATTTTTCCATATTAGAAGAAGACTCTGACAATATATCATTAAAGTCATTCATTCTTCTTAAATATTCCTGATAAATAGGGATTGAATTTAACTTAGCTACTTTCTTTTCTATCTCTTTATCTACATCCTTATAAGTAGGATCATTGTTATATTCTAACTGTACTGATTTCTGTTGTAATCTTTTAATCAAATTTACTAAATCTTTAATTTCCTCATTTTTCTCTAATGCCTTACTGATTTCTAAATAAGACTGATATTCATTAGAATTTTCAATACTTTTAAATAATTCTTCTACCTTATCCTTAGGACTCAACTATTTCACCATCCAAACTCCAGGTCTTTACATCTGTTATTTTAACCTTAACTATCTTACCTATATATTTTTCTGGAGCACTCAAATTGACTAGTTTCATAGTATCCGTATATCCCATTAATTTATTATCTTTCTCACTTGGTCCTTCGATTAATACTTCTACAATTTTGTCCTTATACTTCTGATTATTTAAATTAGCATATTTATTGATAAGTTCATTTAATGTAGCTAGTCTTTTTTTCTTTGTTTCTTCTGTTACATCATCTTTCATCTTACTAGCAGGTGTTCCTTCTCTTTTTGAATAAATAAAAGTATAAGCTAAATCAAACTTAAGTTCATTAACTAAATCTAAGGTATCTTGAAAATATTCATCTGTCTCTCCAGGAAAACCTACAATAATATCAGTAGTAATAGATACATTAGGTATCTTTTCTTTAATTTCATAAAATAATTTTCTATAATCATCCTTAGTATATCTTCTTCCCATTTTCTTAAGTATTTCTGTAGAACCACTTTGCATAGGCAAATGAATATAAGGCATAATATTATCATATTTAGCAATAATATCTATCATATCATGAGAAAAATCCCACGGATGAGAAGTAACAAAACGTACTCTAGAAATACCAGTTTTGGCCACATCTTCTAATAATTGAGCCATACCGTAATCTAATGCTAAATCTTTACCATAAGCATTAACATTTTGTCCAAGTAACGTAACCTCCTGATATCCATCCTGAACTAACCCTTCTACTTCCTTGATAATATCTTCTGGTAATCTACTTCTTTGCTTTCCTCTCGTATAAGGGACAATACAATAAGTACAAAACTTATCACAACCATACATAATGTTAACCCAAGCTTTATATTTAGAATCTCTCTTAACAGGAAGCCCCTCAATTACTTCCCCTTCCATGCTAAACACTTCTATCTCTTGTTCTTCTCTTTTCATTAACTCATCGAAATACTCTGGTAACTTATGAAAGTTATGAGTTCCCATAACAATATCCACCCAAGAATATTTCTCTTTTAATTCTAAAGCAATTCCTTCTTCTTGTGCCATACATCCACAAAAAACAGTAATAACATTAGGACTTTCTTCCTTTAAATGTTTAATTCTACCTAACATTCCCATAACTTTATTATGAGCATTCTCACGAATAGCACAAGTATTCAAAATAATAACATCAGCACCTATCATATCCTCTATTTTAGAATATCCCATCTCTTCCATAATAGCAGAAATATTCTCACTATCATGAACATTCATTTGACACCCATAAGTAAAAATACAATACTTTTTATTTTTACCTATTTCTTTAACACTATTAGGAATAACATAATCTTCTCTTCGAATAACAGAACGCTCTTTAGTCCTCTTTCTAGCTTCATCTTTATTTGGTAAATTCATAAGTATCACTTCTTTTCTTTAATTAATTTTTTCATTGTTAAATAGTCATATTCCCGAGCAAAAACTCTATTTTGTTTAATTTTATCATTAATATATCGTACATCCTTATCAATTCTTTGTTCCCATAAATAAATATTCTCATTAGAAATATTCTGATTAATTAATAAATCATGAATAATATATTGTCCTAACCCATCCATATATCTTCTAGCAGGACTAGTAGAATGAGAATAACATTCTAATCTTAATCCCTCATGATAAAGTGGTTTAGAAGAATATTCAGAATCTATATAACTATCTTTAAAACTACTTAAGAAAGCCTTATTTTCTCCCATTGTAGACCCTAATTTCTTAATTTTACTAACAACATTACTTATAAATTCTTCACTTGGAACACTAAGTGTACGATAAATATAAGGAAGATTCTCATCCTTAAAATATTTAGCAATCTGATAATTAGATAAAATCATAGATTCATGAACAATATTAGCCGCAACAGAAGAATTAATATTTACTGATTCATGACTAGGCTTTAAATGAACCAAATTTTCATATTCCCTATAAATATCTTTCTGCTGATTGCTTAATCTCCTCTGATAAGCAAACTTTGATAAATACATCAAAGTATCATCTAAGACTCTCCCCTGTGGTTTATTTATTCTAGCATCAACCTCTTCATAAGTCAACCTATGTGTTACTTTTATAGTTCCTAAAGTAAGATAAAAAGAATCAGGAATAACAATAAAATCAGGATCTAACTTAAATACATAACTAATAGTATTTCTATATTGACCAGGAAGAAGAGAACACATTTGCTCACTAATAAAGGGAGGATATAATAAAAGATTTTTATCTCTTAAATAAAGTGTTTCTCCCCTACAAGAAGCCTCTACTAAAGTGTTAGAAGAAAAAGGAACAAAAGAAGCAACATCTATAATATGAATATACAATGTATAAGTACCATCTAAATTTTTTTCAATACTAAGAGCATCATCCAAACAAAGTGAAGACTCTCCATCAATAGTAATACACTGTTGATTTGTAAAATCAACCCTATTTGCAGCTCTTATATGAAATTGATTAACTTCATTCAAAATATTATTTGAAAAGTCAAAATGAACATGATATCTTTCCTCTAATTCCTGATAATCCACCACAAAGTCAGGATCGAACAGCTGAATAAGTCTGACAACCTGATCAGAATATTCCATACTACATCTACAAATCAAATTTAAATAATATTTACTATTTTTTAAAATTCCTTTTCCATATTTTCCTTTCAAAAATGTCAAAATGACATGATATAAATAATCACTATCTTCTATTGAAGTAGAACAAAGATACCTATGAACCACTACCAAAAAAATATCATTATCATCATATTTCTTCTTTAAAACATCATAATAATCATCTAAATATTTTTCTATCATAGAAATATTTTTATCATGAAAAATTAAGAATTCCAAACACTTTACTTTTTCACAATAAGTATCATAAACTATCTTTGCTTGAATATCATTAAATATATTTTGAATATGAAAATAAGGATCCTGAACTTTAATTCTTTCTTTCATACTAAAGCGACTAAACTTATTTTGAAAATCAATAATAGGTCCCAATAATATCTTTAATTCATTAACAGTCCTTCTTTTAGTTTCATCTTCTAAAATAACAAGTAAATCGTTAATCATCTTTCTATTTTTATCGTAATTTCTAATTAATGTAAACAAAGCATTAAAAATACCCTCACTTGCCTCTTTAAAACTTACCTCCAAATATTGATATATCACATCCATATCGCCATAATTTAAAATAAAATTTCGTACTTCCTTATTAACTCCACTTCTCAAGGATATTCCTCCTCTTGCTACATATCATTAATCTTCTTTTATTTCATCAGTACTAAGAACCGACAAGAAAGCTTCACTAGGTATCTCCACATGTCCAATAGTTTTCATCTTCTTTTTACCCTCTTTTTGTTTTTCTAAAAGCTTTCTCTTTCGAGTAACATCTCCACCGTAACATTTAGCCAAAACATTTTTTCTCATTGCCTTAATATCAGCCCTAGCAATAACTTTACTACCAATAGTAGCTTGAATAGGCACTTCAAACATCTGTCTAGGAATCAATTTTTTCAAATTATCTACAATAATTCTAGCCCTAGAATAAGCGAAATCTCTATGTACAATAACACTTAATGCATCCACAATTTCCCCATTTAACATAATGTCCATCTTAACTAAATCACTCACTCGATACCCAATAACATCATAATCCATAGAAGCATATCCCTTAGTATAACTCTTTAACTTATCAAAAAAGTCATACACAATCTCAGATAATGGTAACTCATAATGAATACTAACCCTTTTCTCATCAATATATTCTAAAGATTGATAAACGCCCCTTTTACTCTGACACAATTCCATAATACTACCAACATAATGATTAGGAACAAAAATACTAGTTCTAACAAAAGGTTCTTTAATTTCTTTAATTCTTACTCTTTCAGGAAACTCACTTGGATTATCAATATGAATAACACTACCATCCGTTAAAATAATCTCATAAATAACAGAAGGAGAAGTAGTAATAATTTCTATTCCAAATTCTCTTTCAATTCTTTCTACTATAATTTCCATATGCAAAAGGCCAAGAAATCCAGTACGAAATCCAAATCCCAAGGTTGTAGACGTTTCAGTTTCAAAAATCAAGCTCGCATCATTAATCTTCAACTTTTCTAATGCTTCTCTTAAATTAGGATATTTTTTAGAATCAATCGGATATAAACCACAATATACCATTGGCTTCATTGCCTTATAGCCAG
>CACXEZ010000125.1 GCA_902766815.1 uncultured Erysipelotrichaceae bacterium
CTTCAAGTCTAAACATACCTAAAGATTTGTTATCAGTAGCCATAGGTCTTTCACCTTGAAGTACGTTAATATCAACAGCCGTTTGGTTATTTTCCGCAGTTGAGAACACTTGTGATTTAGAAACAGGGATTGTAGTGTTTCTTGGTACAAGTGCTGTCATTACACCGCCTAAAGTTTCAATACCTAATGTTAATGGAGTTACATCCAACAATACGATATCTTTAACTTCACCTGCAAGTACACCTGCTTGAACAGCAGCACCAACTGCAACTACTTCATCCGGATTTACTGATTGGTTAGGTTCTTTACCTGTATAATCTTTTACTAATTGTTGAACGGCAGGAATACGACTTGAACCACCAACTAATACAACTTCGTTAATGTCTGATTTTGAAATACCTGCATCTTTAATTGCTTGTTCAACCGGTTTTTTACATCTTTCCAATAAATCGTGGCTTAATTCTTCAAATTTTGCACGAGTTAATTGCATATCCAAGTGTTTTGGGCCGTTTGCGTCTGCAGTAATAAACGGTAAATTGATTGTAGTTTCAACTACTGATGATAATTCACATTTTGCTTTTTCTGCGGCTTCTTTTATACGTTGCATTGCTTGTTTATCATTTCTTAAATCAATGCCTTCTGTTTTTTGGAATTCATCACAAATCCAGTTCATAATTTTTTCATCAAAGTCATCACCGCCTAAGTGCGTATCACCTGATGTAGAAAGTACTTCGTGAACGCCATCACCGATTTCAAGAATAGATACATCGAATGTACCACCACCTAAATCATATACTAGAATTTTTTCGTTAGTATCTTGTTTATCTAAACCATATGCTAAGGCAGCGGCAGTTGGTTCGTTGATGATTCTTTCTACTTCAAGTCCAGCTATTTTACCGGCATTCTTTGTAGCTTGTCTTTGAGAATCATTAAAGTATGCTGGAACTGTAATAACAGCTTTCGTAACAGATTCTCCTAAGTAGCTTTCGGCTGTCTTCTTTAAATCAGAAAGAATCATTGCACTTACTTCTTCTGGGGTATATTCTTTTCCATTAGCTTTTCTCTTTTTGCTTGTACCCATATCTCTTTTAATAGAAATGATTGTATCTGGGTTTACTAAAGCTTGACGTTTTGCTTTTTCTCCTACAATGATTTCTCCATTTTTAAATGATACTACAGATGGAGTTGTTCTTCCTCCTTCAGCATTTGCAATAACGTGTGCTTCTCCACCTTCATAAATTGATACACAACTATTTGTTGTACCTAAGTCAATACCTATAATTTTACTCATATATTTTCACCTTTCCTTTTAATCGTTGACTTCTTCATCAATGATTATTATTTTTTTATTTTTATTTTTCTTTACTTTATTTTTACTAGCTTTTTCTACTACTACTTCATCATATTTATCTTTTTTTAGACTTGTATAGATTAAATATACTGTAAATATAATTAGTAAGATAGGTAAAAGCCAGATAAATAGTTTAATTAATAGAATGAATATTGCAATAAGTATTAATATTGCTAGCCATCTCATTAGCATATCTTTAATCATTCGTTTACCTTAACCATTGCAGGTCTTATGACTCTATCTTTATAAAGATATCCTTTTTGTAATACTTCAAGTACTACTCCAGCAGGTTTGCTTTCATCATGATCGGTTAATACTGCATGATGAAATTCTGGATCAAATTCTACTCCTTCCACGGAGATTTCTTTTACATCAAATTGATTTAATATATTCAACATATTAGTGTAGATTAGTTTAAATCCTGCTAAGAATTTGGATACTTCATCTGATAAGTCATTATCATCCATTTTAATGGCTCTTTCAAAATTATCAATGATACTTAAGAATTCTTTAATCAAATCTTCATTTTTATATTTTAATATTTTGGTTGTTTCTTCTTCTTTTCTTCTTTTATAATTTTGAAGTTCAGCTTGATTTCTAAGAAGTGCTTCTTGTAAGAGATTTACTTTATTGTTTAAATCTATTATCTCTTTATCTTTGGAATCATTTATATAGTTTTCATCTAGTGTTTCTTCTATTTTATCTATAGGTGTTTCTTCTTGAGATTCTAAATCTGACACTTCTTCTTTTATATTTTCTGTGTTGGTTTGTTCTATGGTACTATCTTGATTATTTATATTTTTATTTTTTTTACTCATTGTCCCCTCCTATATTGTTTTTTACATAATCTAGTAAACTTACTACTTTATCATATTCCATTCGTTTTGGACCTACAATTGCGATTGTTCCTTCTTCTCCATTGAAGTTATATTTTGTTTTAATTACAGCCATATCGTTTGAAATTTCTGATTCACTACCAATATAGATATTAATACCATTATTTTCTTCCATTGTAATTGCATTAACGTCTTCAAATTTGGATAATACTTCTTTTACTTTATCGATACTAGAAAATTCTGGCTGTTTTAAAAAGTTATTTCTGCCAACAAAGTGAACGTCGTTATTATTGCTGTTTGTGAATTCGTTGAAAGCATCATA
>CACXEZ010000126.1 GCA_902766815.1 uncultured Erysipelotrichaceae bacterium
TCATTCCCCGGTTTCTTTGCTTCGTTTCTTTTTCGTAAAAGAAATGAAGGGCCTTGCCGGCCATAGGCATCTAAAAGTTGAAAAAAATCCCGCAAATGCTTAAATTATTTTGAGACATTTTCAAAAACTATTGACACTAGTTATAATTTTTTTTAGCATTTTTTTCTGAATTGAAAATAATAAACTCCAATTTAGTAAACGAATTTTAATATGATAATTATAATTGTTTAATTTTTGCTTAAAAAAAGAACTAGTACTCATTAGATTTTTTTTACTTTTAACTATCCATAATATCTTTGTAAGTAAGTGATATTGCCATTGATGTTAATACCGATAAGGTCAGGAGAAAATTCATCTTTTATTACTCTTCCATATTTACTATATAATGGACCGAAACAATACATACTACTATATTCTTTATAATTTTTATCTAATAGTTCTTCACTTATATAAATATAATCTCCTTCTTTTGGTAATGTATTTATCCCTTGGAGTTCAATATTTAGTATATATTCCTTTCCTGTTTTTTCACTTAAGGTATATAGAAATCCATCTTTTTTTCTAATTTCTAATTTTTTCATTTCTGAATTCCTTTCTCTTTTTATTTTCTTTATAGTATTAGTTAATTATCTTACTATTTTTTTAATTATTTAATTCTACATAATCTCCTGCATCTAGATAAATTATTCCTGTCTTGCCTTCTAGTTTATCTTTAATTTGATTGTATTTATTTAGTTTGGTTATTTTTGTTAAGGTAATATATACTATGTTTCCATCGCTCATATAAAGTAAGAATCTTTCTTTATCTACTTCTGATGGATTATACTCTATTTGTGATATTTGTCTTAATATATCTTTTTTTATTAGTCCTAATTTTTTTGCAAAATTTCTATACACTTTTTTATCTTCTATTTCGTTGACTAATACAGGTATGTCACTTAAGTCATAGGTGTTTTCTATTTCTAATCCATTTGATAAAAGTAATTTTTTTTCTTTGATAATGGTTACTGCTTGATATTCTTTTACAGATATTAAAATAATATTACCAAATTTTTTTTGAATTTTTACATCCTCTATATATTGATTCTTTTTGATATTTTTTTCCATATCAGACTTTTTCGTAAGAAGGAATGATGGATAATTTTCTAATTTGGCTAGTTTGATAACTTCATCATCACTGACTATTTCGTTATTTTCTATATATATGTTATGAATTGGCATTTTAATGGCATAGTAAAAAATACTGATAATTCCTATTAGAATGAGAAAAAAAATTAAAATATTTTTTAACTTGACTCTTCTTTTCTTTTTTTTCTTTGCCACTGATATCACCAATCCTTGATATTATTCTATAATTATTTGCTCTAATATTAGTTTTACATTATATTTTTCTAATACCATATTCTTTGTTTTTTCAATTAGTTCTACAATTTCTTTTCCTTTTGCATTACCAGTATTTACAATGAAATTTGCGTGTTTCTGAGAGATTGTGGCTCCTCCAATAGAGAATCCTTTTAGGCCACACTTTTCAATTAATTCCCCAGCATGCATTCCTTCCGGATTTCTAAATACACTTCCTGCAGATGGCATATCTAGTGGTTGTGTTTCTAATCTTTTTAC
Source organism: uncultured Erysipelotrichaceae bacterium (assembly GCA_902766815.1). The sequence goes on from CACXEZ010000126.1 coordinate 1,621, forward strand.
TCTTCTTTTACTGATTTTTTCTAGTATTTCTTCTTTAACTCCTTTGGTTAATTTCATTTTGGCTGAAATTATATAATAGTTCTTGTTATTCTTAAAAATAGAGTTTCGATAGGAAAAGTCTAAATCTTCTTTTGACATTGTCACAAATTCATAATCAGGATTCATCACTAGGACGGATGTTACTACTTCTGATAATGAACTTTTATAAGCACCGGCATTCATTGCAATGGATGCACCTACTAGTCCTGGGATTCCTGTTGCGAATTCTAGTCCTTGTAGTCCTAGATTAGATGTTTCTAGTGCTAATCTTTGTAGAGAGTAACCTGATTCTACTTCAATAGATTCTTCCTCTATTTTTAATTTGTTTAATTTATTTAATAGAATTACTACTCCATCAAAATAGTCACAATTAAGAATAATATTGCTACCATTACCTAAGACTAGGTGTTTTTCTTTATTTTCAGTTAGATATTTTATTAAATCTCTCAATTGTTCTTTATCTTTAGGAATCATTAAATATTTACACTTAATGTCAATACGGTATGTATTATATTTTTTTAAGCTAACCTCTTCATAGTATTCTATACTACTTTTTTCAATAAAATTTTTTATCATTTAAAATCATTTCTTTCAATATGTCATATATTCTACTAGAAGAATCTTTAATCCCTAGTTTACTGACATTTTCTTTTATTTGGTTGTATTTTTTTTCGTTTTCTAAAATTTCATCTACCATATGAATAAAGACATTTTTTTCTAGATTTTTTTCTTCTAGAATTAGTCCTGCATTTTTATTAACTAAATCCATGGCGTTTTTATATTGATGATTATTAGTTACGTAAGGGCTTGGAATAAAAATGGTTGGAATGCCTAGAGCCATAATCTCACTCATGGTAGATGCTCCAGCTCTTGATACCATTAAATCAGTAGACTTCATGATAGATGGTAGGTTATCAATAAATGGAACTACTTTTACATTATCGGGAAATCTTCTTGTTTTTATTTTATCATAATAATTATTTCCTGTTATAAAAAGAATTTCATAATTTTTATTTCTAAATCCATAAATATATTCTACCATTTTTTCGTTTACTGTTTTACTGCCTAAACTACCCATGACAATTAAAACAAGTTTTTTATCTTCTGTTAATCCGAAATCGCTCTTTTTAGCTTTTGGCGTGACTAGAGCTTTTTCACTACACGGATTTCCTGTTAGACTTACTTTCTCTTTTGGAAATTCATTTAAGGTAGATTCAAAGCTGACTCCAATTTTATCTACGTATTTGGTTAAGTACTTGTTCGATAGCCCTACTACAGAGTTTTGTTCATGAATAAATGTTTTGCATCCTAATTTATGGGCTGCCCAAATTACGGGTGCTGTTACATATCCTCCAGCACCTATTACTACATCTGGCTTAAAATCTTTTATAATTTGTAAACATCTTTTTCTTGCTTTCAGAAAGCGAGTAATAGTTTTTATATTTTCTAATGTAAATTTTCTAATGAAACCTGTAATTTCTATTTCTTCATAAGGAATACCCAAAGAAGGTATTAGATCTTTTTCCATTCTATTATGGGTACCTATATATATAAATTCACTATTTGGTTCTTCTTTTTTTATCTTATTGATGATTGCTAAGGCTGGGTAGATATGTCCACCTGTCCCACCTGCTGTAATTACTACTCTCATCTGTTCACCTCACGTCTTTAAGTATTATAGCAAATTTCTTTTTAAAAAGTAAGTATCTCTACTACATTATACATTTTTTTAACTGATTTATGTCAAAGAAAATATCTACTTTATTAGAAAATTTAAGATATCTGTTAGGTTTAATTTAGATACTAAAATTAAGATGGCTGCCATACTTAGAAATGGGCCAAACGGAATAATATTTTCTTTGTCAGAAAATAGGATAATTAAGGCGATAGGAAAAGCAATAAAAGTTGCTAAAAAAATGCTACAAATCGCCATAGGAAAACCTATTACTAGACCAAATAGAAACATTAATTTGATATCTCCTCCGCCGAGTGATTCTTTTTTGAAAGCTTTATCCCCTAGAATTTTAATGCTATACATTGTTAGAAATGCTCCTACTCCACCATAAATGTGATATGCTGTTTCTGTTAATCCATAGCCAAAAAGATAAATTAGTACAATGAGTAAGGTAGATACAATTAGTACCTCATCCAAAATAATCATATATTCAATATCACTTACTATCACAATGATTAAACTTGATGTAAAGATCAAGGCTATTAAAAGGTCTAGTGACAAACCAAACGAATGAAAGCACGTCATAAATAAAAGTCCTGTTACTACTTCAACAACAAGGTAACTAATCGGTATTTTGCTATGACAATTTTGACAATGTCCCTTTAGTAAGAGATAGGATAGGATAGGAATATTTTCATACCATTTTAGAAAATGATTGCATTTTGGGCAGTGACTTCTTGGAGAAATAATCGATTCGTCATTAGCAAGTCTAGTTGCTACAACATGATAGAACGATCCCATTACACTGCCAAGTATAAATGAGAAAATTAGAAGAACTGTATTCACTTTTTTTCCTCCTTTTAAATAATTTGATCGTACATACTAAACATAGGTATTACTACTGCAAGTAATACAATCCCAACTACAACAGCTAAGAAAATTATCATTATTGGTTCGATTAAGCTTTTTAATTGGGTTACTAAATTTTTTTGTTCGTTATTATAATAGTTTGACACTTTTTCCATCATAACGCCAAGTCTTCCTGTTCTTTCTCCTGTAAGAAGCATTTCGTACGCGATTGGGGGAAATGCCCAATGATCTTTAAATGCGGGAGATACTCCATTACCATTACTTAAATTCATAACGGCATCTCTTATTAAGCCTTTATAAATTTCATTATCAGTAATTTTACCTAATATTTCCATGCTATCTGTAATAAATACATCATAATTGATTAAAGAGGCAAAAGTTTTTGTAAACATAATTATCTCTTTATAAATCACAAGATTTTTTACTACTGGAATATGCATTGTCAGCCACTGGACCCAGTATCTGAATGTCGTTACATATTTATAAAGAATTGTTAAAATAGCAAATACTGAAAGAATTACTAAAATAACATATAATAGATTGGATGCTAAAAAGTCACTTAAATTTACAATCATTACTGTAATAGGTGGAAGTTCACTGCCTATTTGAGCATACATTTCTGTAAATTCTGGAACTACATATAGAATAATATAAACTAATACTATGATGGCAATAATAAATATTACGGTTGGATAAGTCATAGCGCTGATAATTTGTTTTCTATTTTCATCGGCTGTTTTATAATAGTCTGCCATATCATCTAATACTCCGGTTAGATTTCCAGTTAATTCAGATGTTTTTACCATATTGATTAATAATTTAGGAAATACTGCTCCTTGTTTGTTTAGGGCTTCACTTAGAGTTTGTCCGGTTGTTAATTCGAATACAAGTCTATTATAAAGATTTTTTGTTTTTTTATCTTTGGCTTGTTTGGCTAAAATATTAATAGAATCTACTAATGGAATTCCTGCCTTAATATAGGTAGATAATTGCGTGAGAAAGAAGTTTAGTTCTTTATCTTTCATTTGTCTAGTAGTTAGTTGAACTAAACCTAGTTTATTGAACATTTCATCTTCTTTTATTTCTAAAACTGCATATCCTTGACTCATTAAGAATGAGTGGACATCTACTTTAGATAGGGCATCTAACTTTCCTGTCACGATATTTCCTTTATTATCTCTTACTTTGTATTGATAACGGATATTCTGGGCGTTTTTAATGGCGTCTTGAGGAGATAATTCCATTACTTTTAATTGTAAATTTTTTTGTCTTTTAGCATCGGCTTTTTTGCTGTTCGAATTATTACCTCCTATTGGTTGATTTAATTTATCTATAAAGTTTTTTATTGCCATATGAATAACCTCCTTATTCTTTTATTTATTGTATCATATTTTTTCAACTTTTCCTACTTTTTTACATATATTATGGTAAGAGGTGATGTAATTTTGTATAATCAACCTTACTTTATGCCTAATTTTTATTCAGGTATGGCTCCTACTATGATGCGTGGAGCAGTTGGAAATACAGCTCTTAGGGGATTAGGAGCCAGTAGAGGACTTGGATTATTTAGTAGACTCGGGAACAGTATTAATGCGATTAGAGCTATCAATTGGGGAGGAATTATTAATAATACTTCTAGAACTTTAGGTATTATTAATCAAACAATTCCTTTAGTAAGACAAGTGAGACCTATGATGAATAATATGAGATCTATGCTAAAGATTGCATCTGTTTTTAAGGATGAAACTGATCGCTCATCTAGAAGACAACAACAAAATTCTACAAGTTATTCTACTCCTAATTCTAACATTAATAGAACTGAAAATTCTTATCAAAATAAGGTTAATACTAATGAAAATATACGAGAAGATACTAGGGAATCTTATGCTGAAGATTACTCTCCTACTTTCTTTGTTGCATCTTAATATTAGCTAAGACATATTTAAAATTATTGTTTTGATGTTTTCTAACTTTTGTTAGAATTTTCTTTTTTAGTATAACATACTGTTTTTTAAAGAAAAAGGCTATTTTTTTAAAATAGCGACTTTTAAATATTTTTAAGATTTATCTAAAGAAGGCTAGATATATGATGAATACTAAATAAATAAGTAAGAGAATGCTACCATTAGCCTTATCTGAATTACTACTTCTATCTGGGACTCCTACTGCCATTGCAGCAAAAATTCCTCCAATTAATCCTCCAACATGGGCAAAATTATCAATTCCACTGACGATAAAACCAATGAATAAATTCAAAAGAATAATTGGAATAATTTGACTTTTTAATACATTTCCAAGATATACTCTGTAGTGGTAACCAAAATATAGCGTTGCTCCTAAAAGACCAAAGATTGCTCCACTTGCTCCTATACTTACAGAATAGGTAGATGCAAATGATAAGGATAAAATACTTCCTGTAATTCCACTAAATAAATAGATAAATAAATATTTTACTTTTCCATAGAAGCTTTCTACTTGTGGACCAATTACATATAGAGAATACATATTACATAAGATATGAGTAATTCCACCATGTAAAAAAATACAAGTTATTAATCTCCAATATTCTCCATTTTTGGTATAGTTTACAGCATTTGCTCCAAATTTTAGTAAGATCGATGGAGATAAATTCATTAAATTTCCATCTAATATTCCTGTTATTAGATACATGATGATACAAATAGCAATTATTGTATAGGTGATGATTGGTTTTTTGATAGAAAATATTTTTTCTACTTTCTTTGATTTTTCATAGCTTTCTTTATTAATATCATCACTGATTTTTACAAATAGATCAATTCCTTTTTCTTCATGACTAGTTTTTTCTACAATGTCAGGAAAAACGTGAATTAAATGATCATTTTTTATTTCACTTGTTTTAGAAATGAGGACACTTAATATATTTTCTTCAACTGGTAATTCTACATCTTCTCCTAAACTGGTATAAATACTAATAATTGGCATATGCAAAGAAAAAGTTTTCTTTTTTAAGTTTTCTAATATTCTTTTTAATTTGAATCTATCAAAATTTAGTTGTTCTTTATTATGAATATAATGACTAACAATTCTTATTAATTTATAATCATTATCTAGATTTTCTAACCATATTTCATCATTGACTCCATGAAGAATTACTGGATTATAATCTTTTTCTGTAATAAAGTAATGGACTAAATTCATTACTAATAGATCACTTGAGTCTAGTTTTATTTCTTTTTCCATTGAACATTCCTTCTTTCTGGATGTAATAATATTGTAACAAATTTCGTATAATAAATAAAGAGGTGAATTTTATGAATTTTAAAAAAATTGGTATCTTTTTATTATATCTGTTACCTTGGTTTTTATCTGCTATTTTATTCAGGAGCGATTCAAGTTATTATTATAGTTTGAATTTACCTTTTATTGCTCCTCCACCATTTCTTTTTGGTATTGTTTGGCCATTGTTATATTTATTAATTGCTTACACTATATTTAAAGTTTGGGATAGTAGTGATAAAAGGTATAGATTAATTCTTATTATTAATTATATATCAAATCAGTTATTTAGTTTTTTCTTCTTTACTATTAAAAATAATTTCTTATCTCTTATTGATACTATAATAATACTTATTTCTTCTATCTATTTTTATAGAGAAACGCAACTTATTAATGAAAGATACTCAAAATATTTAATTCCTTATGTTATTTGGAATGCTTTTGCTACTATTTTGATTTTTACTATATTTGCCATGAATTAATATTCATGGTTTTCTATTCTTCTTGATATTTTTTTAGGATTTCTTTAAATTTTTCTGGGACTTCTGCGGTGAATTCTAGATACTTTCTTGTAACAGGGTGTATAAAACCAATTGTCTTGGCATGTAGCATTTGTCCAAATTCTTTGTCATCCATTCTTTTATAACCGTAGACTGGATCATTTACTACTGGATGATTTATGTAAGATAAGTGAACTCTAATTTGATGAGTTATTCCTGTTTCTAGTATACATTCGATTAGAGTGGCATTAGTATATCTTTCTAAAACTTTTAGATGTGTGACAGCGTCTTTAGAATTTTCTGAGGTAACACACATCTTTTTTCTGTTGTTTTTATCTCTTCCAATGGGAGCATCTATAGTGGCAGTATCTTCTTTGATTATACCTTGCACTAAGGCTACATACTTTCTTAAAACCGTTTTTTCACTAATTTGTTTTGACAGATCATTATGAACTTCGTCTGTTTTGGCTACTAATAAAAGGCCTGAGGTATCTTTATCAATACGATGAACGATACCAGGACGAATAGTTCCACCAACACTACTTAAATTTTGATTGCAGTGATACATTAAGGCGTTTACTAAAGTTTTTTGATAGTTCCCATTTGCTGGATGAACCACCATTCCACTTGGTTTATTTACTACTAACAAATAATCATCTTCATAAAAGATATCTAGTTTAATATTTTCTGGAATAATATCTAGTTCTTCTTGATAATCTTCTACTACAGTAATTTCATCATTTATAGATAACATATAGCTATTTTTGATAGAATGTTTATTTACTAATATAGCATTATTTTCTATCATTCTTTGAATTTTGCTTCTGCTGTAATTTAACTTTTCTATTAAATATTTATCTATTCTAATATGTTCTTCTGCTAAAATTTTCATATACTATTTCTCCCTTCTTTAAAATTTGTTATTAATATTAAAAATATTCCTATCACAATGAATGAATCCGCTAAATTGAAAATCGGAAAATCGAAACCAAAGATATTAAAATCTAGAAAATCTATTACATATCCATATATTATTCTATCTAATAAATTTCCTAGTGCTCCGCCAATTACTAGAGAATAACCAATTACTTCTATTTTGTTTTTGCAATTCTTCTTAAGTGATGTTAGAAGTAAAAATATTATTATTAAAGTTATTAGTATAATCATGGGTACTTTTCCTTCTAACATACTGAAGGCTACTCCAGTATTTTTGGCTAAAGTAAGGGAAAAGAAATGTTTAATTATTGATAAGCTCTCACTAGTTTTAAAAAAATGTAAGATTAGTTGTTTACTTATTATATCTAGAATTAGTGCAATAAAACTGATTGGTAATATTTTTCTCATCATTAGTTCTCCTTAATATGCTATTTGTTCTTCTACTTCTTCATCTGATTCTTCTACATCTTCTTCGATCTTGTTTTTTAAACTCTGCGGACGAGTATCTATTATACCATTTTCTTTACTAATATTGCAATTAGTTTTATCTTCTCCTAGATCGGTATAATAATAATAAACATATTCATCATCCTTATAAATTATAATTTCAGGATTTTTCCCATTTTCTAAACATTTTTTATTATTTGCCGGATTTACTAGTTTACTTTCGTCTACTAGATTTTTTTTCACTAAATCATCTAAGTGAATACTTGTTAGTTCCGTTGCTGTTGAATAATACTCACTACTACAATTTTTATCTTGGCATTTTTCGAATATTACTTTTACATCTGTTGGACTTAGATTAGAACCATAAATGGACAGATATTCATCAATTAGATTGGATACTTTATCTACAAATATTTTTTCACTATTTTTTTTGGAATTGTTAATTGTATTTATTATGCTGTAACTAGCAATTCCCATAATAAGTCCTAATATTACTATTACGGCTAACATCTCTATTAGGGTAAATCCCTTATTATTCATTTTCATCACCTATTAGTAGTTTATCATAAATTAAGTTTTTTTTAAAGTATTGACAGCTATTATTTATTTTTATATACTTTTTATGGTGATAAAATTGAAGTTAATCTATTATGGTAAAGAGATTTTAGGGGATGAATGTAAAAGCTTTTGGTCTAGGTTTAAGGGATTTATGTTACAGAGTAATATTAAGACTTTTCTATATTTTAACCATTGTAATAGTATACATACTTTCTTTATGAAGGAACATATTGATGTCTTGTTATGTGATAATGATAATACTATTTTATATTATTATTCTAATTTATCCCCCAATAAAATTATTTTACCAAAAAAAGGTGTTTCTAAGGTATACGAGATTCCTGTTGGATATTTTGATATCAAAATTAATGAAAAGGTGGTGTTAAAATGATGGATGTTACTATACTTGGTAGTGGTGCTTTTGGACTTAGTTTAGGAAAATGTTTTTTTATCAAGCATCATCATGTGAAGATTTGGAGTAAATTCGAAACAGAAGTTAATAGTTTAAAAGATAAATATGCACAATTTCAATTTACTAGTAATCTGAAAGAAGCTATTTATGATGCAGATATTATTGTGATTGCTATTCCTATCGAGTTTATTAAAGATACTTTGCAACTTTTAAAGAAGTATTACCACAAAGGAATTATTTTGGTTGCTAGTAAGGGAATTGAAGTATCTTCTTCTAACTTTGCTTATCAAATGGTAGAAAATATTTTACCTAATGTTCCTTATGGAGTTTTATCTGGTGGCACATTTGCTAGGGATATGATGAATGGATATGTTATGGGAATTACACTGGCTACCCATTATAGTGAAGTTGTATCTATGGTTAAAAATGGTTTAGATAGTAAGTCTTTAAGAGTAGAAGTATCGAAAGATATCATTGGTGTATCTATTTGTGGGGCTGTTAAAAATGTTATGGCTATTGGGTTTGGAATTTTAGATGGTGCAGGTTATCCAGAATCTTCTAGGTTTTTATTTTTAACAGAGGCTATTTTAGAAATTAAAAGTTTTATTAAAAAATTAGGTGGAGATGAGGCAACTATTCTTAGTTATGCTGGAATTGATGACATTATGATGACTTGTACTTCTTCTGAATCAAGAAATTATACTTTAGGAAAAATGATGGGTCAAAAATTATCTCGCGGGGTGATTCAAGAATATAGAAGTACTACTACGGTTGAAGGACTAGGTACTAGTAAGGCTATTTTTTCTTTATTAAAAGAAAGAGAAATTGACTCTCCTTTGATTCAAATTATTTATCAAATTACTTATGAAGATTTAGATATTCATGAATTAATCCATTATTTGGAAATAGTGCAAAAATAAAAAGAACCTCTTTTTATTTTTTTAATTTTTTGGAAGTTCCTTTTTTAGCTACTACATACTCTTGTTGCTTTTTTAATTTTTCTATAGTAGTGTTGGTAGTTTCAAATATTGCTTCTAACGGTATATTTTCACTGGTTAAGGTTTCAATAAAATTAGATAACATTTCTAACTTTTTTTTAATTTCCTTATTAGATGCTTGTTCTTTATTGTTTATTACATCATTAAAATCAATAAATTTTTCATCTTTCTCTACTTCTTTTATTCTATTGCAGAAAGTAGAAGTTCCTTGCCCATAAAAAACTCCTATTTCAAAGTAAGTTTCATTAAATTTTATAAGATAACAACTAGTGTAACTTTCTAAAGTAGGATATAAATAGTTTTTATTTGCATATTTATCTATTCCCATATATAAGTGAGTTAATTCTAAAACATGTTGATAGTCTTCTTTTGATATTTTATTTGACTGATATAACCAATCACCATCCATAAAATATGGGTGTTCAGATGTAAATTTTTCTAACCATACAATATAATCTGTATTAGATATTATTTCTTTTTCCCTTAGTATCCCTTTTTCTAATTCCTCTAAATACTTGATAATATTTTCTTTTTTTCTAGTTATGTTCTTCATATATTTTCCTTTCTCATTTTTATATTATAATATCCTTTTCCTATTATTTCAACTGCTTTCTAAATTGTTTTTATTCATATTATGATAAATCTTAGTATAAAAATTAGGGTGCTTATGAAAAATAATTTATTTGAAGAATATAGATGAGTTAAAATATTTAAAATCATTTGATCCAATTCTTTTTCATTTGCTATATTGATGCTACTAACACATATCTGTAAATAGAAATATTGATATATTAAAATGATACCTCCTAAAACAATTCCTATCTGAGCATCCCCTTTTGTATGGGCAAAATAAGAAATAATCAATATGATAATAGGACTTTTATTTAAATAATCTATGGAAGAAATTACTTTACTTAGCCACTCAAGATATTTGCTATTCGATAAAGAAATACAAGATAAATAAGTGGCAAGTGCTAAAGAAAAAGTATCTTTAGCACTGTACATTTTCTTAGTAAGACGAATTACTTTTCTTTTTAAGTAATATTTACTAATTATTATTTCACTAGATTCTACGATATTAATGTTATCATAATCAGAAGTAATTTCTTTTGATAGTTCAAATGCTGTTGTACTGTTATTTTTGCTTTTGTATTTAATATAGTCTATTGCTATTTTAAGATACCCTATTAACATTGTTATTATTCCAAGTAATAATAAATAAAATTCCATAGTAAGTTCCTTTAATATTTCTTAGATAGTATTTTTTTGCAAGCTTGTTCTTGACCATCATGAATACATGTTTTAATAAAGTCCATTTGAATTTCATGATAGCTTTTTCTACTTAAATTTGTTGGATATATTACTTGATGGGAAGATTCGAATTTATTGCAATCTTCAAGTGGAATTAAATGTGTATCAAATTGATTCTCTATATTTATATATCTATTATATTTGTATTCTATACCATAGATATGTGTTAAAAATATACTATCTAAACATACATATATTTTGTTAGTTTCATCTATATAACCTGTATTCTCTCTATAAGATAATTCAAGTATTTCATCATTAGATAAATACTTTTTATTTGGATCTATATTACTTACTGTGGATCTTAATTTTAAATATTCTTGTACAAATTCATTTTGCTCAAGTTCATTTAACCTATTCCAAATTTCTTTATCTTTTTCTCGTCTATTTAATGATTTTTTATAACTTTCTTTTATTAAATTTAATACTTCTTCTTTCATTTTTCTACTCCTTTAGTCATTAAAATTATATCATATATTTTATCATTCTTCGCAAAAAAATAGATTACTTTTTATATTGTGATAAATTTATATATCAAAAAAAGCATCAAAATGATATGAACCCCGTTTCTTGGACAAAAAGAAACGAGGTTTTTATATGACAAAAATAACGTATGAAGATAAAATAAATATATATAATGAAAAATGTTCAGGAAAGTCTTCGATAAATATTGGTAAAAAATATGGATTAGATAGAAATAAAGTAGATTATATATTTAAGTTAGTAAATAAACATGGATTTAATATTTTAAGAAATGGAAATCATAAATATTATTCCATACATGAAAAAGAAAGGATTATTAACAGAGTTTTGATGGGGAATGAGTCTATTATATCAATTTCAATTGATGAAGGATTAGCGAGTTCAGGAATGTTAGTAAATTGGGTTAAAAAATACAAAGAAAATGGTTATAATATAGTTGAACGAAAGAGAGGACGGTCAGCTATGCCTAAAGTAACTAAGAAAAAAGAAAAAGAAACCAAAGATGAAACTATTAAAAGATTGGAAGAAGAAAATTTATATTTAAAAGCGGAACTTGAATACTCAAAAAAATTGAGAGCCGTTGTTCAAGCAAGGAA
>CACXEZ010000127.1 GCA_902766815.1 uncultured Erysipelotrichaceae bacterium
ACACAAATGAACATGTCTATTCGAAACACCAACTTTAACTACAATAAATACCTCCTAAAACATATTAACACAACAAAAAGAATTTTTCAATCATATATATCATATATTTAAATGAAAGGAGCAATCATGAATAACACTTATTACAATAAAGATATATTTCCACAAACACAATACACCAACGAAAGCATTGAACAAATTCCAATAAACCAATCATACAAGCAAAATAATCAAACAAATGAACCTTTTATGAATAATATAGTAAAAACAAATATAGGAAAAAAAGTAAAAATATATCTTTCTTTCCCAAACCTTGAAACACAAACAGAATTTAATGGCATAATAGAACAAGCAGGAAATGACTATATAATACTAAGTGAACCATCAACTGGGAATTGGAAAATACTACCTTTAATATATTTAAATTATATAACCTATGAAGAAAAAATTAATTAATAAAGATAATTTGAAAGAATTGATTTAAAAAACAAAATTTGATATAATCAATAATAGGTGGTAATATGAACATAGTAATGTACGGATTAATGATTTTTATAATAATATGTCTAATACTAATATGGATAATAAGCATTTATAATAGATTTCAATCTCTAATAATAAGAATTAATGAAGCAGAAGCAAACATAGATACAACATTAAGAAAAAGATTTGATCTATTAAATAAATCGATAGGAATCATAGAAGAAAATACAAAAGAAAAAAATGTTTTAGAAATAGTAAATAAATTAAGATCAAAAAAACTATCAAACTTTGATTTAGATAGAAAACTATATGACGCAATTAATGAATATCAAAGATATAAAGAAAAATATATAGAATTAAAAAACAGCACCGATTTTTTAAAAATAGATGTTGAATTAAATGAAACAGAAGCAGAAATTGTTGCATTAAGAAAATACTACAATGACATAATAACAGATTACAACAAATTAGCAAAAACATTCCCATCAAATTTAGTAGCTCTTATGTGTAAATACAAAAAAAAGACATACTTTGATGGAAAAAACATGGACGACAAAATCACTAATGATTTTAAATTATAGTGATTTTTTTTTGCAGTAACCCTTTTCATTATTATATGCTATATCAATTAAATAATATATATATTTACTTTCAACTATAGAAATATTAAAAATATCATTTATATCATTAATACATAAATCAGAAATATTTTTAACATAAACACACTCAAGATTCCTATTAAAAACAAATAACTCATTATTAATAATTTTAGGAATAAGTCCCCTATTATTAATAATACTTAAAAAAGCATCTTTTTCAATTTCTTCAATAAAACTTAAATTATACATCCTAACATCTCCATATATCATTTTACACTAAAAATTAAAACAATTAAACACTATTGAAAAAAAATATATTTTATTTTATAATAATAATGAGGTGGAAAAATGAATAATTTAATAATTAAAAAAGATAAATCATCAATTATAATGTCAATAATCCTACTAATAGTTGGTATATGCCTATTTATAAATCCAGCAGAAATGGTAAAATTTATTACATACATAATAGGAGTAATATTTGTAATATTTGGTACAATAAAACTTTATGATTATTACAAACAAAAAGACACTATTTCCAATATGCAACTTACAATAGGTATAGCAGCAATTGTAATAGGAATAATAACAATGTTCTGTAATGGAATTATAGAATTCGCAATAAGATTAGTAATGGGTGGATATATACTTGCAAATGGAATTAACAAACTAATAGTTGCATTAAACAGCAAAACATATAACGATAAATGGATTGGGCTACTTGTAATAGCAGCAATACTAATAATAAGTGGGTTATACATAATATTAAAATCAAACATAGTACTTTCAACAATTGGACTAGTACTAATAATATATGCAGCAATAGATATAATAAGTTACATAATGTATCCTAAAAACAAGGACATAATAAAATAGTGAATTAATCACTATTTTTTTTCTTCAAAATATAAATAAATAAAAGTCCTAAACAAACACAACTTCCAAATATTAAATATTTATAATCAAAAGAAGATACCTCTTTATCCTCAATAACATCATTATCTTCAATTTTTATAATATATTCTCCATCCTTAGAATACATATAATTTTCACGAGCAAACTTCGCAATATACTCAGGGTCCTTCAACTTCTGAATATCACTAGCCAAATTTTCCTCATCCTTTTTTAAAGTAGATAGTTCACTTTCTAAAGAAGACTTAGATTTTTCCAAAACCATAATTCTATATGAATAGTAACACAAATTAAATAAAAAATAACCAATTACAATTAAAGAAAGCGTACCAAAAATTGCCAAACGTCTTCTAGACTTTTTATTTTTTCGCCTTGCCATTACTACTCACCTACTTTACTTAATAAAGTATATCATTTTTTTAACCTTTTTTCAACTACACTATAAACTAAATTTTCAACTAAAAATCCTATAATAATGCATAATATCTCATACTGATGAAAAATGCCATAATTTATATACTTCAAAATTATAAAATATAAAAGAGTAAAAACAAGAACAAATAAAAAAGTTAAAATAGCACTAAACAATTTTTTACTTCCTACAATATATTTATAATTAAATCTTAAAGCAATAGAAAAAAACACACCAAAAATAATGGAAAAAATAATAGTTTTAATTTGAATAATAATACTCATTATTTAAACAATTTACTAAAAACACCATCATCTTTATTTTTTTTACCACTACCATCCATGTAAGTCAAACTATTAATTTTTCCCTTAATAGAAACATTTCCCTGAAAAGTATCAAGCTTTACAATTTCTAACTCCTCTCCCTTAATAACAATATACCCCATGACAGTATCCATTAAAAACTCTTCATTATCAAAACTATCAATCTTTTTAACACCTGTAATACTAATATTCTTTCTTTCATTAATAGAAACACTGTGGTTACTAGTAATCATTTCCTTGTCCATATAATTCCTCCTAAAAATATATATGAAAAAAAAACAATAATATGAAAAAATCAGGTTAAAACCTGATTTAATTTTTTATAAAAAATTCATCATACCAAACAAGAAAACAATAAACAGCCCATACCTTTTTATAATTATCTCTTTTTCTATTCCTATGATCATCAAGTAATTTCATGATTTTTTTATTATTAAATAACTCTAAACTAATCGGAGAATTAAACTTATCACGAATCATATTATAAACAGCATCTTCCCTTACCCATTCTCTTAAAGGAACAGGGAAACCAAGTTTTTCCTTCTTATAAGCATCAGTTGGAATATCACGATGAGCAGCTTCCCTCAAAGCAACCTTTGTATTTTCATGAGTAATCTTATGTTCATAAGGAATAGTTCTAGCCAACTTAAATACCTCAATATCAGTAAAAGGAACTCTTCCCTCAATAGAATTAGCCATAGTCATTTTATCAGCCTTCTGTAAAATATCCTTTACAAGCCAAAACTTAATATCAATAGCCTGCATCTTAGTAACATTATCTTGTCCACTCTGTTCCTCGTAATAAGGCGCACATATTTCCTTATTACTTGGATAATTAGCCTTAAAATTAACAATCTTATGAGCTTCCTTCTCTAAAAATACCTTATTAACACTAATATAATCTTCCTCTAAAGTTCTACCACTTCTAACTAAAAAATTAATACCCCTAACCTCAGGTAACAAACTACAAAACTTAGAAACACCTCTCCTAAACCAGAAAGGCAACTTATTATAAAACTTAGCATCAATATATCTTCTATAATAACCATAGCCACCAAAAAACTCATCAGCACCTTCACCAGATAAAACAACCTTAACATCATGACTAGCTAACTCCGCAACAAAATATAAAGCAATCGCAGCAGGATCCGCAACAGGTTCATCAAAATGATACATTAACTTTGGAATAATATTAATATATTCTTCCTTAGTAATAGCTTTGCTAATATTAGTAATACCCAACTTATTAGCTAAATCCTTTGCATACTTTGTCTCATCATACCTAGGATCATCACTACC